>NZ_QHCU01000002.1:532500-728769 GCF_003545925.1 Leptospira yasudae
AAGGGACGATTTGGAGAAAGTCGCTCAATTTACCATATTCCAAAAAAGAGCGGTTTTGTAAACTCAAATCGATGAGTCAGACCGTTTAAGAAGCGTTTTTCATTTGCCCCGAAAGGATTTGGAAAAATCATGAGCTTTTGCATTCTCCGCCATGCATCCGTTAAAACTGATTAAAAGAAACGTAAACCGAATCGCAAAGGCCTTCCTTTTGCTTTCGGTTGCCAGAACCCTTTGTTTGGGTTTTGCGGCGGCTATTTTGATCGGTTCGTTCGGAATTTACGTTTCCGAATCGGGTAAACTGACTTATACGAATTCTCTTTATCTCGCAACATCCTCGATTTGTGTTACGGGGCTTTCTCCGGTTCTTCTTTCCGAACTCCAAAGATCCACTCAGTTGATCATGATGTTTCTGATTCAGATCGGCGGTTTGGGAATCATCACGTTTACGGTGTTGATCGGAGTGTTGGTCGTACGCGGTTTATCTCGAAGCACTCGTCTTGCATCCTTCGTGTACGAAGCGACGGACGCTCATCTTGCAAAAAGATTGAGGGAGAAGAAGTCGCCTCCTCATTCCGGTGTCGTCGCACCGGGAAAAACGAAAAACGAGGCAGAAGCTTCGTACGTTCGAAGAATGTTGATTTCATTGTTTAACATTTCGCTTTCGATCGAAGCGGTGGGCGCGACTCTTCTGTATTTTTGTATGCCGGAGACGACGGATCGGCTTCCGGGAACTCCCAGCAAATTGTTTTTAAGTATTTTTACTTCGATCTCCGCGTTTAACAACGCCGGATTTTCCATCGTGGACGATTTGAGCTTTTTGGCGAAAGATCCTCTTTGTCTTTTGATCGTTCAGTTTTTGATCGTGATGGGCGGGATCGGATTTCCCGTGATCATCTTTATCGAGAAGTCGCTCCTCGAGATCGTTCAAAAGTTTATGGGAAAGGTGGAAGCCGTTACCGAAACGTTTATGATGCGGAGAACGGTTCTCCTCGGAGAAGATCCTCCGGGTTGGTATATCTTCGTCATCGCGACTTCGGTTCGATTGGAAGAACGTCTGGAAGTGTATCGTAAGGAATTGTTCGGCGACGCGAACCGGATGCAGATGGCGATCATCGTTTTAGGCTCTTTGATTTTGATTCATATCGGAGGAATTTCGATTCTTCTGATAGAGTATAACAACGTTGAGACGATCGGTAAGATGGGTTTTACGGAGAAGCTGTTCAACTCCTTCTTCCTGTCCGTTTCGTCTAGAACCGCCGGATTCAATACGTTCGACATCACCGAGATTCGAAGCGCGACATACGTGCTTCTTTGTTCCTTGATGTTTATCGGAGGCGGTCCTCAAGGAGCCGCGGGCGGGATCAAGATCACGACCTTCTTTATATTAATCTTATATTTGAAAAACGTAATCAGTCCGCAGGCGCGGGTTCAGGCCTGGGGAGAAGACGTTTCCAAAAACTCGGTCGCGATTTCCACTCGGATCTACTTTCTTGCTACGTTGTCTCTCGTAGTTTTCATGTTCATCATCACTCTCGCCAACGGAAACAAACACGGAATCGAAACGATCTTTTTCGAAGTCATGTCCGCGTTCGGAACCGTCGGTTTGAGTTTGGGAATGACTCCGTATACGAACGATCTCGAGAAGTTTCTTTATATCGCGTTGATGTTTATGGGAAGAGTGGGGACGTTCACTCTTTTGATCGCGTTCACCGGTCACTCCGGTCTCGGCGACTTGGGAAGCAAGGACGACGGTCTCAAGATTCAAGTGGGCTAAGCGTTCTCACTTGTTCGAGTTCGGTTGATGCCGAGTTTTTCCCGGTTCCTTTTCTTCTTTCCGTAACGTTGTCTCGTTTTTTCCTCCAAAAATTCTAGTTGCAGTTCCTTAAAAAAAACGGAATCTCTGGTCCGTGGAATACAGAACCAGGATTCAAAATCGTCATTATCAATTCGGAGATCTGAAGAATCTTCTCGCAAAGGCGAGTCCTCTGCGTTCGGGAGATATTCTCGCGGGGATCGCCGCCGCGAGTTACGAAGAGCGGGTCGCGGCACAGATGATTCTCGCCGATCTTCCTTTGTCCGTATTTTTGGAAGAACCTTTGATTCCATACGAAGAAGACGAAGTAACGCGTCTGATCCTGGATCGTCACGATCGGAATTCGTTTTCCAAGATCTCTTCGATGAGCGTGGGAGAATTCCGCGAATTTTTGTTAAGCGAAAAGACCGATTCCGAGGTTCTGAAAGGTTTAATCTTCGGTATCATTCCCGAAATGGCGGCGGCCGTTTCCAAACTTTGTTCGATTCAGGATCTCATTGCGATCTCAAAAAAGTGCAGGGTCGTTACGAAGTTTCGAAATACGATCGGTCTTCCGGGACGACTTTCCGCAAGACTCCAACCCAATCACCCCACGGACGATCTCAAAGGAATTTCCGCCGGAATTTTAGACGGACTTCTGTTAGGAAGCGGAGACGCGGTGATCGGAATCAATCCGGCGACGGACAATCTTCCATCGGTCCATTCTTTGCTGAATCTATTGGACGCACTCATTCAAAAATACGAAATCCCCACGCAGAGTTGCGTTCTCAGTCATGTGACGACTACTCTCGAATTGATTCGCAGAGGCGCACCGGTCGATCTCGTTTTTCAATCGGTGGGGGGAAGTCAAAAGCTCAATGAAAGTTTCGGAATCAATCTTCAATTGTTAAGCGAAGCGAGAGAAGCGGCGCTTTCCCTCAAACGCGGAACGGTCGGAGACAACGTGATGTATTTCGAAACCGGTCAAGGAGCCGGTCTTTCCGCGGATGCGCATTGGGGAGTCGATCAACAGACGTTGGAAACGCGCGCGTATGCGGTCGCGAGAGAATTCTCCCCTTTGCTCGTAAATACGGTCGTGGGTTTTATCGGACCGGAATACTTATACAACGGAAAACAAATTCTCAGAGCGGGAATGGAAGATCACTTCTGCGGAAAACTTTTGGGACTTCCTATGGGAGTCGACGTTTGTTACACGAACCACGCCGAAGCGGATGGGGACGACATGGACACGTTACTCACTCTTTTGGGAGTCGCGGGCTGCAATTACATCATGGGGGTTCCGGGAGCGGACGACGTTATGCTATCTTATCAGAGCACTTCCTTTCACGACGCGTTGTATCTTAGACAAGTCCTCGGTTTAAAACCCGCACCCGAGTTTGAAGAATGGCTTTTGAAAAAGGGAATCTTGGATTCCAATCTGATTCCTATGGACGAAAAATTACAAACCGGACTTTTATCCGATTTGGAAACGTTGGCGGGTTGAAGTATGAATTGGGAAGAATGGAAACGATGGACCTCCGCAAGAATCGGCTTGGGCCGTTCGGGAGTTTCGCTTCCTACAAAAGAAATTCTAAGATTTCGTTTGGATCACGCGCGCGCAAGAGACGCGGTCTGGGCCGAAGTGGACTTTGCCAATCTTTTCGATTTTTTATCGGCGTACGGTTTGCCGTATGTCGAGATCAAATCCAAAGCCGACTCGCGGGAAGAATATCTCGCTCGTCCCGACCTCGGAAAAAAAGTTTCTTCGCAAGGTTATAAAACTTTGGGAGCGCTAAAGGAAAGCGATTCCAAGTTCGAGGGAGAATTCGATCTGAGTTTGGTGATTTCGGACGGTCTTTCCGCGAGTGCGATTCGAGATTCTTTACTTCCTTTTTTGGAAACGTTTCTTCCCGCATTACAAACTCTGAAACTCAAGATAAGTCCGGTTACGATCGTAAAAAACGGAAGAGTGGCGATCGCGGACGAGATCGGAGAATTTTGGAACGCAAAGGCGGCCGTCATTCTGATCGGTGAACGTCCGGGATTATCGACAGAAAACAGTCTAGGTTTGTATCTAACGTATCAACCTTCGAGCGGTCTTACCGACGAACGAAGAAACTGCATCTCCAACATTCGTCCGGGGGGAATGTCCTTTGCGGACGCTTCTCGAAAGGCGGCGTATCTTCTTTCCTTGTCCCTGCAAAAACAAATCTCAGGCGTCCACCTCAAAGACGAAGAAGCGCTTCCGATTTCGGAAACGAAAAAGATCGATTCGTAAAAATCGCTCGAAACGATTTTGAAAGAAAGATTCTATCTTGATTTCGGATTCATTCGATCCGTTTTACCCTTTCCTTATCCGGTTTTTCCTTGCTGAATTGAGGGATTCTAAGGAATGTAACCGGGTATGCTCTTCCAGTATTTGAAATTGCTCCGAATCCATCAGTGGATCAAAAACGTAATCATTTTTGCGGGCATTATCTTTGCAAAGAAGCTGACCGATCCGGAATCCGTGCAGCGTGTGGTCGCGGCCTTTTTTCTTTTTTCCTTAGTCGCAAGTTGTCAGTATGTGGTGAACGATTATCTGGATCGTAAGGAAGACGCGCTCCATCCCGAAAAAAAACACAGACCTCTCGCTTCCGGAAAATTGGATCCATCGTTCGCACTTTTTATCACGGCGATCATTCTTCCTTTGTCCTTGATCCTTGCGTATTTATTGCATCCGGTCTTTTTCGGTCTCGTTGCGTTTTATCTCGTGTTCAACGTTCTTTACAGCAAGTTCTTAAAACACATGGTGATCTTGGACGTGATGAGCATCAGCATCGGTTTCGTGATTCGCGCGATCGCGGGTTCCGTGATCATCCACGTTTCGTTTTCATCCTGGCTTCTTTTGTGTACGTTCATGCTCGCTCTTTTCTGGGGATTTTCCAAACGCAGGGGAGAATTGATCATTCTCGAAGGAAACGCAAAAGGTCACCGCAAGATTCTGGACGAATATTCGACCGGGTTTCTGGACATGATGCTCGGGATCGTCGCTACGATGACTTTGATGAGTTACGTTTTATACGTCACGAGCCCCACTACCATCGCGAATCTCGGAACCGATCAGATGATTTACACAATTCCGATCGTAGTGTATGCGATCTTCCGTTCTTTATACATCATTTACATCAAGAACATGGGGCATAACCCGACCAAGGCGATTCTTTCCGATTGGGGCGTTTTACTCGCCGGTTTAATCTGGGTCGCTTTAGTAATCGCGATCATGTATTCCGGTTTTGGAAAGGGAATTCGTTTCGATCTTTAAATCGACTACGGATTCGTTTTCGGAATTTTTACGAACGAAACCTTTACCGGAAATCCGCGATCGAACGTAACAATCTCCGACGGTAAACGAATTCAAAACCGATGAAAGAATTTTTGAAAAAGAGCGGAACCGCCGCTCTTTGGATTTTGCTGTTCTTAACGATAACCGGTGCGTTATCGATTTTCAAAGCTTCCGATTTAAAACCCGGTGTTTCACTCAACGGGACCGATCTGTACGGGGGAGGCAAATACGACTCGGGACAAAAGGTGACGGTCGCGTATTTCTGGGCGACTTGGTGCGGAGTTTGTTCGACCAATCTTCCTTTAGTCCGATGGTATGCGGATCGACTCGAACAAAGTTCGAGATTCTCCTTTGTGAGTTTGGAAGAAGGGGAAAATCCGGCGGAACTGGAACGATATGTCCGAGAACGCGAAGTGAACTTCAAGGTCGTTCCCGCCAATCCTCTTCTATTAAAAGAATGGAAGGTGAACGCCTATCCTTCGTTCGTCGTTTTGGATCGTTCCGGCGTGATCCGTTTTGCCGATACGGGTATGATGAACCCGTTGAGTTTTTTCCTGAGAATCTGGATCGCATATTTCTTTTTTTGAACCGAAAATTTCCGTTTTCATTTTGGAAATATTTTTCCAAATTCGGGATTCAATTCTTCCGATAATGATTGTAAAATCGGTTTTTTTTACATCCATTGATACTGGGGACTTTCTTTCCGGAAACCGTCGAATTTAATGCGAACAAAAATGTCTTTTCGATTCTCACTTTTGTGCTTTATAACTTGCGCTTTTCTTCTTGCGAACTGCAAATCCAAACTCGAAGAAAACGTCTGCGATCCGAATTCCAAGGCCTATTTAGAATCGGCTTTCCTAAGTTCGGGTTCGGGCGGTTTGTATCCCTTCTGCGGTCCCGCTCCGACTTCTCTGAGTTATCCGACCGCCGCGTTTGCGAACGGAAGTCCGATCAGTCTGAGTCCGAATGCGGTTGGAAACGGATTGAGTTATTCCATTTCTCCGGCGTTGCCTACGGGCGTTTTTTTGGATCCGATCGGAGGAGGAATCTCGGGGTCTTACATCGGTTATGCGGGAATCGATTCCGTATATCAAATCAAAGCCGCGAATTCCGCGGGAAGCATTACGTATTCTTTGGAATTGATTTTGTACGGCCCTCCTCCGTTAAAAACCGGTCAGACCTCCTGTTGGGACGGTGCGGGAACCGCGATTTCCTGTAGCGGAACCGGACAAGACGGAGAACTGCAAAACGGATCGACTTCGAGTTTAACCGGACCGACGAACGTTACGGGAACGGATTACACGACCACGGACAATCTTTCGGGTTTAGTTTGGAAAAGCTGCGAAGAAGGGCAAACCGGGTCCACGTGTACGGGTGCGCCGAGCAGCTTAAGCTGGGCTGCGTCGCTGACCGCTTGCACCTCTTTGAATTCTCCGGGGTACGGAAATCGAACCGACTGGAGACTTGCGTCTTTGCGGGAATACGCGACCATGTTGAATTACAGCGGTTCCAGTCCTGCGACTTACACGTCTTTCTTTCCAAACGCGAACGGTGTGGGTCATTGGAGTTCCGATCGGGATCCGAACGCACCCGGAACACAAAGCGTATATGTTTCTTTCACCGATGGAATCGTAGGATTGACGATTCAGGGAAATACCAACGACGCGCGTTGCGTATCGGGAAGCGCCTTGCCTTCCTTGTCGTTTAAGAATAACGGAGATTCTACGATCACGGACATCAACACAGGGTTGATTTGGATGCAATGTACGGTGGGTCATTCGGGTTCCGCTTGCAACACGGGAGTCGCGACTTCATTGACTTGGTCGAACGCTTTGACCGCGTGCAATTCTTCTACGCAGGGAGGAAGACGTTGGAGACTTCCTTCCGTGAACGAGTTGAGAAGCATCTTGGATTTGAGCGTCGGAAATCCTTCGATCAGCGGAACCTATTTTCCGAACACGTTGGCTACGAACTATTGGACTTCTACGAGTTATACGAATCCGGCGGATGCGTGGGTGATTCATTTCGGAGCCTCCAACAACGTGATGAATCTTACGAAACCTTCGGTCGCGTATGTGCGTTGTGTTTCGACCGGACCTTGAGTTTTTCGAAAGGAACTCGATTCAGATTCGATTCTTCCCAAACCGATAAATAGATTATGGAGCCGTTCAAACCGAAACCCTTATTGAATAAGTCGGAATTACGGCAGATCAAAAAATCCAGAACGAGGGTTGAAGGGAAAAAAGTACTCACGGACGACGTTAAAAAGCTGAAGTCTCTCAGCGTAACGCCGGATCTTCCCAAAAAAGAACTCATCCATTATTACAAAGAACCGATTTGGATCGAATATTATATTCCGAGAGAATCCAGATTCGCATACGAAGTCAAATATCTATTCGTTAAACTGGTCGATCCGATTCCGAAACCGGCGCCCGCCGATGAAATACTGCGTGAGGCGATTTCCAAAGGAGAATTTGTAGACGTGATGGATGTGCTGTTTCGGTATCCCGAAAAGGAAACGCTGATTCGAAACAGTTATCTCAATACGTTTTCGTTTTTGGAATCGATTTCCGCCAATTACAAACATTATCTGCAAACGAAAGACGCATACGATTTGAGAATTCCCTTGTTTCACACGGAGGCGTTGATGAAACGAGAGCCAACGGTTGCAACCTTGGAATTTTTAGGACCGTATACGATCTACAATCTCAATTGGTTGATCCGCAAGTTAAACGAGGCCGGACAGGAATTCTCTCTGGAAGACGAAACGATTTCCGTTTTGATCAAACGAAGAAACGAATACTGGGAGGAAAACTCCTTGGCTACGGACGAAGACTTCGAGTTATTCGCGGCCCTTTTTTACGAACAGGCCTTTCCGCACCGCGGTTCGGATTTTGACGACTCGCTTTTGTTTAAGGAAACAGGCGAAAACAACTAAGGATTGTTAGCGGGAAGTCGGAAACGGACTCCGACTTTCCCGTTTTTGGAAAGTATGTATTTCTTTTAGCTGATCTTTTTTTGAATTCCGGTCAACTTATCTTTGAGCACTAAAAACGGATGTTCGATTACAAGAAAAAAGAACCAGGATATAAGAAACGTTACGAATACTAAATAAATACTCGTAAGTAGAAACATCCATACCGTCGGCGTTCCTAAAAGTAAGGGAAGAATTTTCTTTGCTGCAAGAGGAATCGCGAAGATGTGCCAAAGATAGGCTGTGTATCCAAGTCGAGCGAATGGTCTAAATAGAGCCATTCCGAAAAATCGATTTAATATCCCTGGATAAAAAGAAAAATACATGAGGACTCCAAATCCGAAAGAAAGGGCGAGCGGTCGGAGAACCAAGGGCCAGGACTCGCCCGGATCCACCTGATGCGCTCCGATGACCAAAAGCAAACCAAATATTAGGATTATCGAATTTAAGATTTTATTTTTTTTCGCCCTTTCGGGAGTCATCGGAAAATGATGAAAGACTTCATATACTATCATTCCGGCAAGTATAGAATCGAACCTTGCATAAAAGAGATAGACTGCATGTACGTCAGCCGGAAATGCTAATTTCATTCTCACGAGAAAAGCGGTTATGAAACCGAAAAGATAAAATACGAATCGTGTGCGTATGCTCACCTTAAAAAGAAAAAAGACGCAAATAAACGGAAGAATCATATAAAAATGTTCTTCGATTGATAGGGACCAGCCTCCGTTGTACAAAGAGGTTGGATAAAAATCGGAAAAATAGAATAAGTCGATCCATACGGTGGCCATTTTACTTTTTGTATCGGCTATCAGAGCGAGAACCTGAGGATTGGTAATTTGCAGTTTTTCTAATTTAGCCAACTGTTGATGTTTACTGTAATAAAGAACGGCCAATGCGACGTAGTAGGCAGGAAAAATTCGTAGAGACCGTTTGATAAAAAATTGTTTGATTTCTATTTTTCCGCTTTTTTCGTGTTCTCGGAACAAGCCGCCGTAGATCAAAAATCCGCTGAGTAAAAAGAAAAAATCCACTCCCGATGAAAGTGACCCTAAAAAAAGACGAAGAGGGTCAGGATCTCCGGGGATGATCGTTTTTGCCGTGACCCATCCGTGAAAGATTACGACGGAAAGGATCGATAAGGCTCGAATTCCATTTAAATTTTCATATTCGTTCGGTTTTTTATGAAAAATGGAAAGAAAATAACGTCGTATATTCATTTTTTTTAAAATACTCATTATTATTTTAAATTCTACAATATATCCTAACTTTAGGAGTGAAGTATTACAAAAACAGCCAAACCTTACCGCGCAGCTTTTGAAACGGAACCAAACCGTAGTTTCTGGAATCCGTAGAATTTTCCCGGTTGTCGCCTAAAACCAAAAAATAGCCAGGAGGAATTCTTCCCGCGTCTCCGATCGGAACGTTTCCTTTAACTGCACTCATCGGAATCATGGAAAGGGACGGCGCAATCGTTTTAAAGCCCGGCTTTAAAAAAGTTTCCTGCAACGGCCCGTCATTGATGAGAATTCGATCGTTTTCAAAACGGAAATAATCTCCCGGAAGTCCGACGACTCTTTTTAAACTCAACTCTTCTTCCAATCCGTCGAGAACGAGAACTTCGAAGCGATCGACTTTCCCTTCGATGAAGGAAATTTCCCATTTCCCGATTCTTGCGGGAAATCCCCATTTGGTGACTAAGATCAAATCGCCTTCCTTATAAGAAGGGGCCATGGAGTAGCCCGAAATGAAATAGATCTGAAATAAAAAAATCCTCATCAAAAGAATCGTGAACAAGGAAAGAAAAACGGGAAGAATACTCCGCATATACTTTCTTATCTTCGATTTTATTTCGAGGGCTTTCATCGGAGCGTAAGACAATGTCCTCGGGATGAGGGTGGGGAGAAAAGCCAAAAAATGCGTCGATAAATTCAAAAAAACGGAAGATTAAAAAAACGATTATCGTTTCAGGATTCCTGTCCAGATTTCATATTCCTTAATCTTTAAATTCTGAAAGTTCAAAAGTTCCGATCTTAATCGAGGAAGTAGCGACTGTTGATCCCACGATATCGGTTTGACAAACTCTATCCCGGCGGAATTCTTCTCAATCTTCTCTTTGGTCTTGAAATCGATCCTTTCAAGATTGTATTGAACGAATGCGATTTTTTTATCCGGCCAGGTGCGGGAAGCTTTCTGAATGATTTCGATAACCTTTTCCGAATTCTCAGCCTTTAAAACGATTCTATCTAAATAGTGTGTTCCGATGGTATAAAAAGATAAATAATCAGTGTAAACCCAGATGTCCGCGTTAACACTCGATAGAATCGATTCGAACCTTTTGACATGAAGACTTCTTTCTCTTTGAATAACTAGGCCGAGTATGCCGAGTAAAAATGAATAAACGAAACAAATAACGAAGATCCATTTAATTCTTGTTTTGCCTTTGCGAATCGAATAGAACCAATACTTACGGATTAGGATACAATAAGGTATAATCAAGGATGCGAAAAACCGCGGTCCCCAGTTGTTGAATCCGTCATTCGGTGTTGTCAATAATACTAATATCAAAAAAAGCAGGGATGAGCCGAGAAGCGTGAAATTCGTTTTCGAGAGTTTTTTAAAACGAAATAGCAAAATTCCAAATAACAAAATCGCCAACGGTAAATATCCGAAATATCCGATCTTCAGCGGGCCGAAAAAGAGAAGATTCTTAATCCAGTCGATTCTGACGTTCCAACTTACGGAAAAACCTTTGAGATTTGCTATATATCTTGTTCCGAGAATCTGACCATAATCAATCCAATTGAAGATCAGAAAGATTGCGACGGTTGATAGAAAAGCTAAAAAAGTAAAAGTCGGCTTTGTTAGAATTTTTAAATCCTTCGTTTGAAGGTATTTTTTCAAAAATCCTATGGAATAGAATAGAAGGAACGATCCTGCAAAAATCAATCCTTCCAATCGGAACCAAACATAAAGCCCTAAAAATAGTCCTGCGAAACAATACTTCGCAAACGTAGGTCTTCCTTTAAAAAGAAGAATCAAAGGAATCAAGGAAAGCAGGATGATCAACGTATTTTCGGAAAAATCCAAGGAAAGAGGCCAAGCGAAGGTGGCAAAGAAAGATAGAAATAAAAACAGAAAGTCGAAGCGCCAATATCTTCTCAGAAGTATCAAAGTTATAAACGATATGATAACGGAAAAGTAGGGAAGGTTCTTAATGCCGACGATCCAGTAAAAAGGACTTACCAAAATTGCAAAGGAAATCGGGAATGCGCTGATCAATCGATCTTTGTTGATAACATAAAGGTTGGAGGGCAGATAATAATATTCTAAGTTTGTATCGATTCTTTTTCCGGGATAAAACAATTCTTCCGATTGAAATTTGTTTTGAATCAGAGATTCGATTTGTATCGCTTTATCGTGACTATCTTGAAAAAGAGAATACTCCGGGAATGTAAGTCGCAACGAACCGAAGATTCCGATGAACAAGAGCGACCAGAGTAAGACTTCTTTAGAGCGGGAATGGGAAAGGATCTTTTTCATATAACTTCTAATTGTTGATCCAAAGAAAAAAATTTGTCTAATGAGAAGACACGCTTCTACAGAACTTTGTTAAAGTGTCGCAGAGGAGGAAAAGAGCAACTATAAATTTCGAATAAAACCAAAAGCCGAAGCTGGAAAAGGGAGAAATAATTCAGCCGTTGACTTCCGGTCCCTTTCAAGGCTGTGCAAATTGATTTACAGACTTCCTCGTATGTTTTTTTATGAAATATCTCCTGAAATAGGTATTTTCCGCGTTATGAAAGCTGCTTTCTTATCTCTTTTTGAAAAACGAACTTGGGAAAAGGATTCTCTCAATGGACTGAGGGCCATTTCAATGATGGCTATTTTTATCTTTCACCTATCAGATCCGATTCGTGATCAGCTTCCGCAAGATACCGCCATCCTCAATACGTTCATAAGCAATCTCACTTCCTCGGTTGATTTATTTTTTATTTTAAGCGGCTTTTTGATTTACGGAGTTCTTTATCGGACTTGGGAAAAAACGGGAACGCTCAGTTTTAAAGAATTTTATATCAATCGAAGTTTAAGAATTTTTCCGGCGTATTATTCGTTCATCTTTATAACGCTTCTCGTAAATAAGTTGCAATTGAAAATGATGGCCGCCTCGTCCGATCCGAAAATTCAAGCCTTATTACCTTCCTATTCCGAATCCGTGAGTCGATGGATCTATGATGCGCTTTACGTATCGAATTACGTAACCTCTTCTCACTTTCATACATGGTCTCTTTCTCTGGAAGAGCAATTTTATTTGATCTTTCCGTTCATTTGCTATTTTATACTTTTTAAGTTATCGACTAAACCTCGGATTGTGTTTCTTGTTCTTTTGTATTTCTCTGCGGCGCTCATCCGATCTTTAGTTCATCAAGCGAACAGCGGAGATCAACCTTATCAAGTCTTCGATTTATTATTTCATCGTCCGGCGCACACACGATTTGATTCGATCGTAGCCGGAATTATGGCTTTCGAACTTTATAAGAATTGGAATATCATTCCAAAAGAACATGATCGAATCAGGGAGTGGTATTTTCTTCTACCCGGTTTATTGTTTTTATCGATAGCAAGTTTCGTTCCTTATAAATTCTCCGTTTATTACAATGTATTTCGCTTTAATTTTTCTAATCTGGGTTATGCAATGGTGATGCTCGCCAGCATCCATAATGTATCTTTTATCGGTAAGTTTTTAGGTCTCCGGATTTTTACTCCTTTGGCAAGAATCAGTTATGGAACTTATTTGTGGCACATCGTCGCAATATTCATTGCCGGCACGCAGTTAAGAATAAACGTTCACAGTATTTCCTGGCTTGAGTTTTGCAAAGCTCTTGTGATCGGTTTTTCATACGCGCTCATTTTTGCCTTCGTATCGTACATGTTGATCGAATATCCGTTTCTCAGTTTGAAAAACAGACTTAAAAAAGATTAAACACAGTTCTGCAAAAGGTAGAACTGTGCGGATTCCGAAGTTACCTGTTGCGAAGATTTATTTTTTAAGTTTACGTAGATACTGAGTAGCAATCGCGCCTTTGTAAGTCAGAGGTCCTTATGCTCGAAAGTCGGAGTTCAGTTTAGTTTTTAAATCGCCCGTTGCTTCGGTAGAAAAGATGGGTGCCGCGTTCGATATTTTTTGGGAAAGCAAGTTTTCTGCCTTATCATTTTTCGAATTAATCGTATTCTATGAATATGATTGTAAGTATTCGCAAATTATCTTATATCGGCAAAATCTTAAGCATAAAATATTTACTTCGTTGATTAGAAGTAGTTATGGGACGTATTTCTGATATATCTTGACAATCTTTAGAGCGAATACTCAGTTAAAAATAAGTGCAGGAGATATGAGATATGGCGTCCTGGATAAAATCGTGTAGTAGCTTCTTGAAATCGATTTTCTTATGCTCTTCTTATTCGTTTTTGTTTCGAATATGATTATCGAATATCCGTTTTAAATCTGAAAAATCAGCTTAATAAGAATGAGATAGCATAGTAAAAAACCTTGAGTTCAATCTCTCGTTCTTTGAAACCTGGTCATTTTAACCCCTTTGAAATCTGATTGAGCTACTTCATGACCAAATTGTTTTAAAAAATCGAATTTCAATTTGATTCGTTCTTTTTGTAAAAGTGCCGTAGTTTCTGTACCTAAAAAATTTAATTCGGAATTCATTTCGAAAACAGCTACTGATTCGATGGATTTATCTTTTTTTACGTTTGAAATAATACGCTCCACATTCGTCTCGCGGTTAATACATAGTATCTTTCTAGACAAATGATCTATACCGGCCTGTCCGCAGAGCAGCGGATCTGTAAAAATCCAGAGCGAACTATCATCTTGGGAATAATAGTTGCGATATATTCTCTCCTGTTTGACCGAATGTTGCAAAATTTTTAAAATTACTCCAGATATTAAAAACGAAAGAACGATCAAAGAAATTGAAATAATTTTCCAAGTTTTTTGCGGCATCCAAAGTTCCCAAAGGGCTAATAATGGAATAATCGTAAGCACAACATATCGTCCAGTAATAGTGATTCCGTCATTAGGGGCAAGGGTTCCTACTAAAATGATGTTAAGCCCGATAACAAAAAGTAAAAAAGTAATTTTTTCATCCTTTGGATATTTACTGAAAATATAATATATTATTGGAACTAATAAAAAGGGAGAACAGAAGAAAAGGCCAAATTTCGGAATTCCACTTACGTAATTGAAGAAAGTGATGGAAAAAAAACGAGAAACCTTGCCTAAAAGATCTGAAGAATCATGTCCATAGTTGAACATAAATCGTACGCCTAATATATGACCGTAATCGTAAAAATTCCATATAAAGAACAGAATAAGAGGCGATATACCAAGCAAGATTCCGATTAAATTCAATTTTCTAAATATAGTTTGTCGATCCTTAAAGGAAAATAACCCCTCTGCGATAATCAGACTCGCTAAGAATATAATAGATTCCAAACGAAGCCAAACTGGAATTGAACAGAAAAACAATGCAAAATAAAGTTCTTTGATTTCTTTATTACTACGATAGTTAAGCCAATAAGAAAAACCAATCGAATTGAAAAGAAAGTAAATCGAGTATTCACTGAAATCTAAGCTAAGAGCGAAAAGTATGGTAGCCCAGAATCCTAATATTACAGTTCTTTGGCCGATTATTTTTTTCCGGGATAGAAAAAAAAGAGCAAAGACCATACATAAAGATGAACATAAGGGCATCCATTTCCAGGAAACACCCGTTAGGCGAAGAATAGATGATAAAAAAGTAAATCCTATAGGATACTGGCCTATAAATCGTCCTCGAATTTCTTTTGCAAACCCAGGAAGGAAGAATGCTTCTCGCATTGGATCAAGACTTTCGGCAGGGTATCTGATGACCTCGGATTGAAAACCGTTTTGAATTAAAGAATCGGTTTGCATGGCCTTTAGGGCCGAATCCGCAATATAAGAATTTTCTGTCCCAAAACTGATGTGAATTATTGGTATGATGCACACCAATACGAAAATAGCCCATTGTTCTTTTATTTTTTGTAACATTATATCTTTTGAATCCTTATTTGGACAATGATTATCTTTTATATATTCCATAAAGGATCTCGATGCTTCCGATCTTTTTCCTATCCAGAATTCGAATGGATTCTATCTTGGAAACCTCGTTTGAATCGAAAAGGCTCAGATAACCGATCATCCCTTCTTTCGTATTCGCGTCGTATTCCAAATTTTTCATTCCTTCCGTATATTCTTTTGAATAAGCGAAGTATTCGAACGGAACCGTTTTCTTGTTGTGGAACGCGGAAAACTTTTTCAAAAGATCGATGAGTTCCGGAACCCCTACTGCTTGATAGACCCGGCCTTGAAAATACAGACCTTCGCTCGCCATTCCGCCGATCAGCCCGTTTTGAAAGACGAGAAGATTCTCCTGCGGTTCTTTTAAAATAAATTCCTGAACGACCTTGGTATTCTTCGCAAAACCCTTCGTGGTTTTATAATAGATCCAAGTCGGAAATACGGAAACCGCAAGAAGCGCGTAAAATAAAATTCTCCATAAAATCTTTTGAGTTTTGAGAAATGTAAAGGTTCTGGAAGCAAGCAAAAACAATCCGGGAAGTCCGGGCGCGAGATAACGAGATCCGAATTCCGCGCCGCCGTCGTTCGGTGCGGCGGTTGCGGCGGCGAGTATCCCCAGAATCGAACTGAGAATCAAAGCGGTTTCTTTTTCGGAGAATTCGATTTTTCTTTTTATGAATAAAAACGCGGAAGTGAAAAGCCCGATGAATAAAAACGGAGAATATCCGAAAAGACCTAACTTTAGGTTTCCGTAAAATAAGAGATTTATGAAATTCTTAAATAGATTGGAGCCGCCGGCGGAGTCGTAATTCGCGTTGTATCTCGGTCCTAAGGGAGAATGAAAGAACGTCTGGTTGAATCCGCAATACGCCAAAAACAAAAGAACCAGAATCGCCGAAGTTAAAAAGAATCGCGTTTGATTTCCGTTTTTTTCTCGGAACGGAAAACGGAAAAACGCCTCGCAGGCCCAATAGATTCCGATAAAAATCAGATATTCCAAACGGAACCAATAACAAAGAGATAAGACGATTCCGGAGGACGCAGCAAATAAGATCGATTGTTTCTCTTTGGATCTTTGGTAAAGAACCGTTCCGCATACGAAAAGAAACAATCCGACACCTACGTCCATAAACAGATAACCGTTCATCACGACGGGTGTAAGAAAGGAAAACAAAAGAATCTGCCAGGAAGGAACGTCGTATTCTTTGCCGATCCAATACAACGCAAAACCGATCAACAACGCGGACAAAAAATAAATTCCGTATGCGCCTCCGAGCGGATACGCAAACGCATAAAGAATTCCTAATGAAACAGGAAACGCGATGATCGTATGCCCGTTTACGATCGACATCTTGAGAAGGCTGAACTTGAGTTCCGGATCGAACTTTAATCCGGGATAAAAAACGTCCAAGGATTGAAACCCGCTGAGAAAGATCGATTTTCCGAGGATGAACTTTTCGTAGTGATCCGCGGAAAGAAGATATTTCGGAGGAACGGTTAGGTATAAAAAAAAGGCAAAGAAAAAAGCGGCCGGTAGGAGCGAAGCCTTATGGGTAAAAACTCGGGTGATAAAATCTTTCGTTCGAGCGATCATGAATTTGTAAAAATCGTTATTTCAGGAGGAATCCCGTAAGGAGTCAACGTATCGATTTCCGTTCCGAGGTCAATCCGTTTCGTTTTTTCATTGATCCAATCAGAGAATCGTGTAAAACTTGAGGATTATGCAGCAGGAAACTTCTACAGGTCAAAATTTACTTGGTCAATTTCTTTCAACGTCGCCGGTAAAAACTCTGATTTCCCGTTATCATACGGAACGCGGGAAAATCCGAAGTTTTATGGAAAAGCTGCCTCTGTATTCGAGCGCTCTCAAGGATCATGAATTTCAGAACGCCGATTCTTTATTGAGAAAAGAGTTGGCTTCCAAGATTTCCCGTTTGAAAGAGCCCGTTCGAAGAATGGAAGAGGCTTTCGTTTCCGCAAGAAAGATGGATCTCATCGGTAGCAGCGAAATCGCGGTTTTGCTGATCGATAAACTCGTGAATACAATTCAATCGGCGGGTTATGGGGCGACCGGGTTGGGAACCGGTTTTAAAGCGACTTCGGAAGAATTGGAAAAACTCGCGGAATTCGATTTTTCCTTGTTTAAAGAAGTGGAAGGAATCGAATCCAAAATTCAATCTCTCAAAGTTACGGCCGATTCCTCCGTTCAGGAAATTAAGAATACGATCGGAGACATTCGTTTCGCTTTGGACGGATTGGAAAACGCGTTTCGATCCAGAAAGACGTTGTTCTCGAAACTCTCTTGATAGGAAAGCGGGTCTTATCTTTCGTATCTTTGAAAGAATGTCGAAAGAATCGGCGTCTATACGCTCGTGCAATCTTAAATAACGATAAAGGAAATAAACCATGGCATTGATTGATGTAATAAAATACGAGGGACAACCCGGAGAAATCGTTTGGAAATTTCCGAGAAACGATATCAGTCACTTCGGTCAACTCGTCGTAAACGAAAGTCAGGAAGCGGTCTTTTTCAAGGAAGGAAAGGCTCTCGACGTTTTCGGACCGGGAACGCACACGTTAAAAACCGGAAACATTCCGATTCTCGAAAAACTCGTAAACTTGCCGTTCGGCGGACAAACCCCTTTCACGGCGGAAATCGTCTATGTGAACAAATCCGTGATCAACATGACCTGGGGAACTCCGGCTCCGATTCAGATCGAAGATCCGAAATATCATATCACTCTCGGATTAAGAGCATTCGGAAATTATAATATTAAGGTCATCGATTCCAAATCCTTCGTAAACACCGTTGTAGGAACGCAGCAGAGATTCAACCACGACGGAGTGGACAAACTTCTCAAGCCGATGGTGGTCACGAGACTCAGCGATTTTATCTCCGAAGTCGTATTAAAAAACGGGGTTCCGATCACTCAGATCGCGCAACATCTCGAAGAGGCTTCCGCCGCCGGGAAAACGAAAACCCAGCCGGACTTCCAAAAATACGGACTCGAGGTCGTAGACTTCTTCATTCAATCGATCAACTTCGATCAGAACGATCCGAACTTCCAAAAGATTCAGAAAATTCTCACCGATAAATTCGAGATCGATACGATGGGCAACATGTATCAGCAAAAGAGAATGTTGGACATCGGCGAAGCGGCCGCGAGCAATCCGGGCGGTTCCGCAGGAGAGGGAATGAGCGCCGGGATGGGTCTTGGAATGGGAATGAACATGGCCGGGATGATGGCCAACATGATGGGTCAAAACCAAGGCGGAGCAAAACCGGCAGCGGAAGACGCGACGGCAAGGCTCGCCAAATTGAAAACCCTTCTGGATGGGGGACTCATCACTCAGGAAGAATTTGATACCAAAAAAAAGGACATTTTGAATTCTATCTAAAATATGGTCTCCACTCTTACCCGATACAAAGCAGAATTTGAATGTATTAACGACTCTTGCAAAACTCGATACGATCTGAACGAAATCGTTTACGAGTGTAAAAAATGCGGAAGTCTTCTCCAGGTCTCGCACGACTTGGACGCGCTCAAAACCGTATCGGGTCAGGAGTGGAAAAATCAATTCGACTCCAGATTCCGCTCCGTAAAGTTTCCGAATTCTTCCGGAATTTGGAACAAGAGAGAATGGGTTCTTCCTCATATCGAGGACAAGAACATCGTAACCTCCGGAGAAGGTCTTACCCATCTTTTCACTTCCGATCGATTGACCGAAAGTCTCGGGCTCGGAAGTTTTTATGTGAAACAGTGCGGAATTTCGCACACGGGTTCCTTCAAGGATCTCGGAATGACGGTCTTATTATCCCAAGTAAAACACATGATCGCATCGGGTGTTCCGATTCATGCGGTGGCTTGCGCGAGTTCGGGTGATACTTCCGCGGCGCTTGCGTCTTACGCCGCTAAGGCGGGAATTCCCGCGATCATCTTCTTACCAGCGGGGAAGGTTTCTCAAGCGCAGTTGATCCAACCGGTTTCCAACGGAGCCAAGGTGATCGCACTGGATACGGACTTTGACGGTTGTATGCAGATCGTCAAAGAAGTGACTCGCGAAGCGGGAATCTATCTCGCAAACTCGATGAATTCTTTGCGGATCGAAGGTCAAAAAACGATCTCCGTGGAAATCACGCAACAGCTTGAATGGAACGTTCCGGATTGGATCGTGATACCGGGAGGAAATCTCGGAAACGTTTCCGCTCTCGGAGCCGGATTCGAAATGATGCTTTCCCTCGGGTTGATTTCCAAATTACCGAGAATCGTTTTGGCGCAAGCGGAACACGCAAATCCGTTGTATCTTTCCTACTTAAAGAATTTTGAAAGTTTCGAACCGGTCGCGGCAAAAACGACGCTCGCTTCCGCGATCCAGATCGGAAATCCGGTTTCGATCCAAAAGGCGATCAAAACCCTCAAAAAATTCAACGGAGTCGTCGAACAAGCCAGCGAATCCGAGTTAGCCGATGCGGCCGCAAAAGCCGATCTCTTCGGTTTATACAACGATCCGCATACGGGAGTTGCGTTGGCGGCTTTGAACAAACTCGTCAAAAAAGGAACGATTGCAAAAGGGGAGAATGTGGTCGTAATTTCGACGGCGCACGGATTGAAATTCACCGAATTCAAACTTCAATTCCACGACGGTAAAATTCCGGGAACCGATTCTAAGATTGTGAACTCCATTCATCGGATCGAGCCTAATGCGACAAAGGTCGTCGGCCTGATTCGGCAATTGTTACATCTCGGATAAACTTTTTTCGTCCGAAATTTTGGAATTTTTTTAAGACTTTTTTTCCTAATTATTTTTTTTTCGTCGAAACTGGGAAGTTTTTCGTCATATCTCTAATCCATGAGGGATTTTGACGACGTATCAGCCGACTTTCAAATGGAAGTCGATTCTGCGATTTCGAAAGAAATTCCCATTTCCCTCATCACGTACGTCCTCACACCGAAGGGCGAGAAAAAACTCAAATACATCATTCAAGGAATTCTCACCCGATACGATCGTCTCGATCTTACCGAACTTTTATACACGTCTTCGAAGGAATTGATCGTAAATGCGACAAAGGCCGCGATCAAACGGATCTTATTCAAAGAATCGAAACTGAATATCGAATCGACCGAAGACTACGCTCGAGGGATGGAATCGTTTCACAGCAGTTTAAGCGACAAAAAGTTCCCATTTTATAGAGAGAAAATGAAAGAACATGATCTGACGATCAAAGTAACCTTTTATTTTAACGAACATAGAATCATTTTGAAGATATTAAACAACTTTCAGCTTACCGATCAGGAAGAAAAGAGGGTTCGGGAGAAGTTTCGCATTTCACGAGACTTCGACAATCTCTTCGAGTTCTTTATGAAGTTCGGCGATTCCACGGAAGGTGCGGGACTCGGAATTACGATGGTGGAAATTCTAGTTGCACAGAGCGGATTTGACAGGCACCTGTTTACGATTTACAGTAGAAAAGGGATTTCCCAGACTGTTGCCAGAGTCGAAATCCCGCTCAGAGAGGATTACATTCCGAGAAGATTGAAGTTCGCCCGAGGGCAGAATTTCGCTTCGAGTGTGTAGAATGAGGACGAATGGAACCGAGCAATCAAGTAAATAAATTACAGGAACAAGCGAATCTTATGAATCTTGCGCTTGAGTCCGTGTTAACGGAAGATCAAGCCGTTGAATTGATCCAAGGAAAGATCCGGGATGCTTTCTTATTAAAAATCAGAATCGATATCGAAAACAGAAGCGGCGCGGTAATCGCGATCGTCAGTAAATATAAAAACGACGTCATTGAAATCTTCTCCTTATTTTCGAACTCATCGTTGATCCGTAAAATCCGAAGCTTTGAAGACTCCGCTGCGTTCGCTCTCGACATGATCGAAGCGGCAAAGTCAGAACCTTTCGATCCCGGTCTTTCAGACAGCATCGGAAGAATCGTCTATTCCAAACTTACGAAAGCAGTATTAGAATCTTCTTATGCGAATTGGGAAAAGAACGACGCTTCCAGCTTTGTAAACATTCTTGAGAATCAGATCAAAACTTCTTTGAAGGTGAATCAGGTTCGGATTCAGGCGGACGTCGAATTCTTATCCAGTCCTAAGTTCAGAGCGAAGAACGTTTTTGCCGGAATTATTCCCGCAGTAAACAGACCTTCGGAAGAACCCGCCATCGGACAAGTTCCCGAAAGCCAGGAAAAAACTCCGGTTCAAAGACAGATCGAACAATTCCGGAAACCGTTCGGGAGAGTGATTCTTTCCAAAACCGTTCTTGCCCCCGTAGGAGGAGTGGACTTCGACGAATTAACCGAAGGTGATAAGTTGTATTTTCAATTGCCGACCGGATCCATGGATGAAAAAGCGATGGCGAAGACTCTCGGAGGTTTTGACGAAGCGGGAAATCCGAAAAACGTCATCGGAGAATTTATCGGAATCGCCGCAGGCAAAGGTGAATATCATATCTTCGCGAAAGGACCTTCCGGCGTTTTACTGCAAGCGTTTGAAGAGCGTCCCGTGCGACTTGCGAAAGTGAAAACCAAATCCGCTTCTTCCTCGCCGGCGCCCTCTAAGGTTGAATCCGGAGGCGGTGGTTCCTTGGGTATGATCATCGTGGCCGGTGTGGTGATCGTTGTGGGTCTGCTCGTTTTTTTAATTATGAAGTAGATTTATATGTCGTTGGTTCCTTAAAATGTAGGATCTACTACATTTTAAGGATCGTTGGTTCGGGCGAGGTTTGCAGCTCGCTTGTCGGCGCAAATTTGTAGGAACTACTACGAAATAATTTTCCGAAAAGTTTGCGGTTTGTTCCATTCTTCGTTTGTCGGAGAAAGTTTTGTAGGAACTACTACGCGACGATTTTTCGGAAAACGTATGAGTTCCTACATTCTCAAAAAAAATCAACTGATTACGATATTGACGAGTTTGCCGGGAACGTAGATTTCCTTTCGAATCGTTTTTCCTTCCAAGATCCCTTTGATCTTATCCAGATTTTTAGCCAATCCGATCGCGTCCGCTTGAGAAACGTCCTTCGGCGCTTTGAACTCGTCTCTGAGTTTTCCGTTCACTTGAACCACGATTAGAATCTCGGATTCAACGAGATATTGAGGATTAGCCTCGGGAAATTTTTCGTAGGTTAGCGATTCTTTTTTGCCTGCGCGTTTCCAGAGTTCTTCCGCTAAGTGAGGGGCGAACGGAGCCAAAAGAAGAATAAACGGTTCCAACGCTTCTTTCGGTCTGCGGTCGGTCGGAGTGAATTCGTTCACAAAGATCATCAGCTGCGAAATCGCGGTGTTAAACGAAAAGTTCGGAATGTCTTCGCTGACTTTTTGAATCGTCTTATGGAGTATTTTCAATTCTTCCGGTGTTGCGGGTGTTTCGTCCAAACGAAAGGATTCTCCCTCGCCTGTGTGAAAGAGTCTCCAGATCCGATTTAGGAAACGGAACACGCCTTCCACGCCTCTCGTGCTCCAAGGTTTGACCATTTCCAACGGTCCCATAAACATTTCGAAAAGTCGTAAGCTGTCTGCGCCGTATTCTTGAATGACGTCGTCCGGGTTGACTACGTTTCCAAGGGATTTGGACATCTTGCGTTTGTCTTCTCCGAGGATCAAACCTTGGTGAATCAATTTCGCAAACGGTTCCTGTGTGGAAACGACTCCGATATCGTATAAGAATTTATGCCAGAACCTAGAGTAAAGAAGGTGAAGCACCGCGTGTTCGGAACCGCCGACATACAAATCCACGGGCATCCATTTCTTTTCCAATTCCGGATCGCAGAAAAGTTTTCCGTTTTTCGGATCGATATAACGCAGATAATACCAGCAGGAACCCGCCCATTGAGGCATCGTGTTCGTTTCTCTGGTTCCGATTTCTCCCGTCGACGGATCCTTATATTTCAGCCAATCTTTCGCGAGCGCAAGAGGGGATTCTCCGGTTCCGGAAGGTTTAAATTCTTCTAAATTAGGAAGTTCTAATGGAAGTTCCGATTCCGGAATCGGTTTCGTCACTCCCGAAGGATAATGAACGAGTGGAATCGGTTCTCCCCAATATCTCTGTCTTGCAAAAAGCCAGTCCCTCAGTTTGAACTGGATCTTTTTCTTTCCGATCTTCTTGTTTTCCGCCCACGCGATGATTTTGGAAGAAGCGGACGGATAATCGAGTCCGTCGATGGAGATTTCGGAGGAGGATGAATGGATGCACTTGGAAGTTTTGGAATCGAAAGCCGCGTCTACGATTTCACCTTCGATGACGGGAAGAATTTTTAATCCGAACGTCTTTGCGAACTCATAGTCTCTTTGATCGTGTGCGGGAACGGCCATGATCGCTCCGGTCCCGTATCCGTATAACACGTAGTCGCTGATCCAAACCGGAATTTTCCGAGTCGGATCGGCCGGGTTGAGAACGTAAGAACCAGTGAACACACCGGACTTTTCCTTGGTGAGTTCCATACGATCCAAATCGCTCTTCAAGGAAGAAGCTTTTTGATATTCTTCCACCTTTTGTTTTTGTTCGGGTGTCGTGATCTCCGCAACGATCGGATGTTCGGGCGCTACGACCATATAAGTCACGCCGAAGATCGTATCGGGTCTTGTGGTAAAAATTCGAATTCCGTCCAATCCGCTCGCAAGAGGAGTAGGAAACGGAAACGTGATTTCGAGACCTTCGCTTTTACCGATCCAATTCTTCTGCATTTCCAAAGTGGAAGGAGGCCATTGAACCAGTTTGAGATCTTCGAGAAGACGATCCGCGTATGCGGTGATTCTCATCATATATTGGCGCATCGGTTTACGAATGACTTCGTAACCCTTGCCGACCCATTCTTCGACTTCTTCGTTTGCAAGGACCGTTCCCAGGGCTTCACACCAGTTTACGGGGATTTCTGCCTGATATACCAGTCTAAAGTCGGACAGGATCTTTTCCTGGTCCGCTACGGAGGATTGTTTCCATTCTTCGGCTGAGAATTCTCTATAATCCAGTCCTGCGGAGCCTTTTACGGAGAATCGTTGTATGAGTGCGTCTATGGATTCCGCCTTGTTTGACTCGGGATTGAACCAGGATTGATAGAGTCGAACGAAGATCCACTGCGTAAATTTGTAATAATCCGGATCGGTCGTGGACAATTCACGGGACCAATCGTAAGAAAGCCCGATCATCTGGATCTGGCGGCGAAAATTATCGATATTATTCTTTGTCGTGATCGCGGGATGGACGCCGGTCTGCATCGCATAACGTTCCGCGGGAAGTCCGAAGGCGTCCCAGCCCATCGGATGCAGAACTTCAAAACCCTTCATTCTTTTGAAGCGGGAAAGAATGTCCGTCGCCGTGTAACCTTCCGGGTGACCTACGTGAAGTCCGGCTCCGGAAGGATAAGGAAACATATCCAAGCAGTAGAATTTCGGTTTAGCAGACCGGATGTTTGTCTGAAAGCTTTTGTTATCTTCCCAGTATTTTTGCCAAAAGGATTCTACTTCCTGAAACGGATATTGCATTTGGATCCTTACTTTCTTACGGAGTCGATTACCTTGATCAATCTTTGAAACGTCTTACTCAAACAAGTTTTGCAAAGATCGTATTGGTAAAGTTGTGCGACTTTTGATCTGCATCCGGTGCAAGTCAAGAGATGGTTTTCCTTTGTATCGGTTTGTTTTTCTTCGAGTAATTGCATTTTGCTCCCAGACTTATCCATGCTGATTTGTTTATTTACAGAGTGTCAATAAATCCGGAAAGAAACGTGATCCAACAACATCCCTTCCCGGCAGATCGGAGATTACGTTATAAAAACCGGGTAGTTTAGAGTCAAAAAAAATTAGCCGACGGTGATCAGAAATAGATGGAATTTTTTTTAAAAAAAATAAGATCTTTTGTTTTATGTGGAATGCTTTTTAAAAAACGAGTTTCCAATGGTTGATAGCCGATCGATTGGAAATTTATTTCTTTTTTAAATCGTATAAGGAAAGGTGTTTCGTTTGCTACAAGTAAAAAATCTCAACAAGTCCTATTTAGTTTCCGGAAAGAAACTCGAAGTATTAAAAGACGTTTCTTTTCAGATAGAAGAGGGAGAATTCATCGCGATCATCGGTCCTTCCGGTTCGGGAAAGTCCACATTGCTCGCAATTTCAGCAGGTTTGGATCGTCCGGACGATGGAGAAGTCGTTCTAGACGGAATTCCGCTTCTACAAAAGGAAGAAGACGAGCTTGCAAAGTTGCGAGGAGAGAAAATCGGATTCATCTTTCAGAACTTTCAGCTCATAAAGTCTCTCAACGCGTTGGAAAATGTCTCTTTACCTCTCGTATTAAACTCGAAACTCTCTTCCGCTCAAATTAGGGATCAAGCGATGTTCTGGTTGGACAAGGTTTCCATGAAGGAAAGAGCTTCTAACTTTCCCGGTCAGCTTTCGGGAGGAGAAGAACAACGCATCGCGATCGCAAGATCGTTCATTCACAATCCGAAAATTCTTTTTGCGGACGAGCCTACCGCAAATTTGGATAAGAAGAACGGCGAGATGGTAATGAATCTTCTCGCGGAACTCAATCAAAGAACTTCCTCTACGTTGATCGTAGTAACGCACGATCGTTCCGTCGCCGATCTGGCCGATCGTGTATTAGGAATGAGTGATGGACGGATCATAAAAGAAGTTCGTAAGACAACGAAGACTTCTAAAACGAAATCGGCGGCAAAGAATCGGACTTCCAAAAGTCCGCAGCGTTCTTCCTCAAAGAAAAAGTCCGTTTCTAAAAAAAGATGAAATTCAATCTACTCATTCAATCCATTCTCCGCGACTTCCGATCCAGAAAAAGTTCCGCCTTGCAGATCGTTCTGGCGATCGCGATCGGAACCGGCTCCGTTACCGCGATTCACGCCTACAGGGAAGAATTGAGCCGTTCCATTTTAAAGGAAGCGCGCAACCTTATGGGCTCCGATCTTCTCGTTCAGACCTCTTCTCCGCTTACCAAAGAACAGAAAGAATTTATGTCCTCTCGTCTTCCAAAAGGCTCGGAAACGTCGGAACTCGTGCAGTTTGCTTCTATGCTGCGAAACAAGGAAAACGACGAAACGACGCTTTCCCTTATCAAAACGATGTCGGGCAGTTTTCCGTATTACGGTGAAATCGTCACCGAGCCTCCGGGCGCTTACCGCAAACTCAAAGAAGGGGAAATCCTTCTCGAAGAAAGCCTGATTAAGAATTTAAAACTGAAACTCGGATCTTCGGTTTCTCTGGGAGAACGGGACTTTATCTTAAAAGGTAAGGTTTTGAAGGAGCCGGGAATCGCAGGAAGTTTTCTTTCGATGGCGCCTACTTCGATCATCTCCGGTTCTTCTCTCGCTTCCACGGGTTTGGAACAAAGGGGTTCGAGGATCAGTTATCTCGTTCCGATAAAACTGAAAGATCCTTCGATCGCGGGAAAATACAAGGAAGCGAACTTCAAAGAGTATATTCAAAAAGACTTAACTCTTTACGATTCAACGGAAACGAATTCCGGTTCGCGCAAATTTTTGACGAACACCTTGGATTTTTTCAGTCTTCTCGGTTTGTCCGCGTTCTTTTTAGGAGGAATTTCGATTCTTCTTGCGAGTCGAGCCGGAATCCGCGAAAAGTCGGGTGCGCTTGCCGTGTTGAAGTGTTTGGGTGCGAGTCCTAGAACGGTGAGTTTGATCGTTTTGGGAGAATTGTTTTTCTTTTCTTTGATCGGTTCCGCTTTTGGACTTTTACTCGGAAACGTTCTGTTGAATTGGATTCCCGATCTCGCGGGAGAGGACATTCTTAGTTTTCATCCCGTGATCGGATGGTCTTCGTTGTTGTGGGGATTGCTGATCGGAATTCTGATTCCGTTTTTCTCTTCCGCGGAATCTCTGATTACGATCCGATCTCTCAAGCCGATTCTCGCGCTCAAACAGGAATTTCAGGAAGAAGCCAATCGGATTCCCAAGTTTAGAATCACGCAGATCGCGGGTTATCTGATTCTTTTTCTGATCTTCTTCGCGCTTGCGTGGTGGGAAACCGAAAGTCCGTGGAAGGGATTGATCCTTTGTTCGGTGCTTTTGATTCTTCCGTTGATCGTGTTTCTTGTATATTCCGGAATTCGAATATTTATTTCCCGTTTTCGGGACAAACGGGAGTTTACACCGTTTGCGAGATTTATCATCGGAAAATTCGACAGACCCGGAACGACATTGTCCCTTTCCGTCATCGGACTTACGAGTTCTTTGTTCATTCTTCTTTTGTCTTTGATCGTAAGCGAAAGTCTTTTGGAATACAGCGGAGCCAAGGATAAGGAAAGAAGACCGAATCTTTTCGTAATGGATATTCGCTCCGAACAAAAAGAACACTTCGAAGAAGTAGTCAAGGAATTCGGGGCCGAGAAGGTCATCGTCGCTCCGGTCATCGGAGCAAGGTTGTCCAAGATCAACGGCGAAACGATCAAAAAGGACGAAACCGAATCTTCCGCGTTAAAACGCGATTGGAGATCCACGGCAAGAACCAGAGAATACTTTCTCTCGTATCGAAACGAACCGTATCCCACCGAAAAAATCGTAAGCGGAGATTTTTGGAGAAAGGGAGAAGAGGATCAAATCTCCGTGGAAAAGGAATTCTCCACGCATTTGAAAGTGAACTTAGGAGACAGTTTGTCGTTCTTAGTCGGCGGTGTGGAAGTGACGGGCGTGATTCGAAACTTCAGAACGGTGAATTGGGCGGACATGAGACCGAACTTCGTCGTATTGTTTTCGAAGGGTATTTTGGAAAAGGCGCCGAGTTATTATCTGAGTTCGTTGCGTCTCGAATCCGAAGAGAAACGATACGATCTGCAGAAGAATCTCGTTTCGAAATATCCGAATCTTACGATCATCGATACGGATAAGGCAGTTCGCGCATTCCTGGGAATTTTGGAAAAAATTTCTTTCACGATTCGATTGATGACCTGGCTGATTTTAGGAGCTTCTTTACTTTTAGTTTTGACGGCTTTGAATTCGAGCCGCAAGGAAAGGATCGAAGAAACGACTTTGTTGCGGATCATCGGAGGAACTTCCTCCTTTTTGAAAAAGGTCTTTTTGTGGGAAGGAATTCTGCTCGGAACGTTTTCGTTTTTACTGGCTTTGCTGTTGGCTTGGATCGCGAACGAGATCATCAGCCAGAAAGTTCTCGAGATAGAACCTTCTCATCCTTGGGTCGAATATCTGCTCGCGTACTTGTTTACGATTTTTGCAACTACGGTCGTGTATTATCTGAACTTACGGGGAGAATGGAAAAAACCCCCCGTAAGTTTTATGAAATCGATTTGAAAATTTCTTATCGGCCGAACGCGAAAAGTTCGGAAGCGGTAAGGTTGTTCTTAGCGGAACAAACCTTGTAATTGGAAGCGGAAGGACAAGAAGCGGTGCCTCCGACCTTGCATCCCTTGTCCTGACATTTCTTTCTGTTGTCGAACGTATCCGAGCCGGTAAATCTGCAATAGTCTCTGCAGACATCGGCGGAACCGGAAGTGCAGATATAACATCCGTCCGCCGAAAGTTCTTGGATGAAGAATAAAGAAAGAAGAACGGTGAGAACAAAGAACGAAGTTTGGAATTTTTTCATCATATACCTCTCGGTTTTTTGATCCTAAAAATTCGAACTTCTTTGTAAAGGCGAAAAATCGGAATCGATTTGCAAGACGGCGTTCTTACGAACGCCATTTCTGTAATCAGTTCAACATCGGATCTTTCGTGTGTTCGACGAAGTATTTATAGATTCCGCCCTTGCTTTTAAGGGCTTCTTGCCAGGTCGTTTCCGGATCTTGATTTAAAACGAAATCCTTTGTCGCTTCGTGAACGACCCAAGACTTGCGGCTCATCTCCGTTTCCAACTGCCCCGCACCCCAACCGGAATAACCTTGATAGACGTGGAACTTGGACTTGGAATCCAATAACTCCAGCAACGTATCGAAACTTCTCGCGAGATACAAACCGGGAATCACTTCGATGCCCGGTTGAGAAATCGTGTTGTCTTCGTGCAGCACGGAGATGAACGTCGGGTCGACCGGACCGCCGGAATAAATCGGAAGGATACGGCTTACGTGATCGGGGATTCCCTGAATTACGTCTCCGATGGACGCTTCCTGTTTTTTATTCAGAACCAAACCGAAGGCGCCTTGACTGTCGTGTTCCACCATCAGGATTACCGTCTGGTTGAAATAATCCATGACAATCGAAGAATTGGAGATTAGAATTTTACCGTTGTAAGTTTCTTCCATACTTGAACCAATCTTAGACCGGGTTACTTTTTAGACGTTCCGTGGATTTCGGAAAGAATCTGATATGCGATTTCCAGAGTGGAAACGTCCGAACCGCGGGTTACGATCGGATCGGTTTCCTTTCTGATACAACGGATAAAATGTTCGTGTTCCTGTTTGAGCGGATTGTCTTTGTGAACGAAGATTTTTTCCACGATGGATTCTTGGCGGTATTTGATTTCTTCGGATAAAAGAAGAATGTCGGACGTAGCCTGTCTATGAAGTTCGATTTCCTGATCCGTAAAATCGAGCATGATATAAACGTCTTTTTGCGTGATGTTTAGCGTCCGTATTTTGGCCTGAGTCGCTCTCGAAGCGATGATGCTTGCGAGACATCCGTTTTCGAATTCGATCACCACGTTCGCGATGTCTTCGTGATTGGAAAGAACCTTGGTTCCGGATGCGGAAAGTTTTTTAACGGGAGAATTGACGAGATTCAACACGATGTCGATATCGTGGATCATCATGTCGAGAACGACGCCGACGTCTTTGATTCTCGGATTAAACGGAGCGAGTCTTCTGGATTCGATGAGCAAAGGATCTTTTACGATCTTGCCCAATTCCAAAACGGCGCCGTTGAATCGTTCCACGTGACCGACGAGAAGAACGAGATTCTTATCCGCGGCGAGTTTTACGAGTTCCTTGGCTTGTTCGGTGGTTTCCGCGATCGGCTTTTCCACTAACACGTGTTTGCCGGCGAGAAGCGCTTTTTTCGCGATTTCATGATGTAAAAACGTGGGAACGGCGATCACTAACGCGTCCACTTTAGAGATCAACTCGTCGATCGTAGGGAACGCGGAGGTTTTGTGTTTTTCCGCGATTTGTTTCGCTCTTTCCAGATCCGCGTCGTAGATTCCCACCAATGCGGCGTCGTTCAGAGTTTTTGCGACGTTCACATGATATTGGCCCATGTGTCCGGTTCCGATCACACCGAGTTTTACTCTTTCAGTCATTGTACTTCCTTTTTATTTTGCGCTTTGATGCGCCTTCGGTTTTCCCGATTTTCATAAAATGAAAAAACCGGTCTTCCTTTTCCTCTTACGAAGAATGGAAGACCGGATCTTTTTTTTATTTAGTAAAGATTTTTCCCTTCGAACCGGGAATGTTTTCTCCCGATTCTCTCGCGAACTCTTCGATCAATTCTTTCTGTCTTCTCGTGATCTTTTTCGGAATTTCGATCTTCACGACTACGTGCTGATCTCCTTTTCCATACGCTCCGAGATACGGCATTCCGTGACCTTTCAATCGGAATACTTGGCCCGACTCGGTTCCTTCCGGAATTTTCATCTTCGCCTTTTTACCGTCGATGGTCGGTACTTCTATCTCCGCTCCGAGGATCGCTTGCGCTAAGCTGATTTTGCGAACGAGAATGAGATCGTTTCCTTCGCGGCTGAACAATTCGTGTTTTTTAATATGTGTTACCACATACAAGTCGCCGTGAGGTCCGCCGTTCGGTCCCGCTTCACCTTCTCCCGAAACTTTCAATCGGGAACCGGTTTCGATTCCGGGCGGAATTTTGATATTGATCGTTCTGCGTTTTTCCTGCAGACCTTGTCCGCCGCAGGACTTGCATGGATTGGAAATCGTGGTTCCCTTTCCTCTACAAGTAGGGCAGGTGGTTGCTACGGAAAAGAAGCCTTGCGTTCTTCTGATTTGTCCCGAGCCTCCGCAATCCGCGCAGGTTACGGGAGTGCTTCCTTTGGCGGCGCCGGAGCCGTTGCATTCGGTGCAGGATTCCAATCTTGGAATTTCGATTTTGTATTCTCTTCCAAGAGCCGCGTCTTCCAAAGAAACTTCTAAGTTATAGCGTAAGTCGGAGCCGCGTTGCGGACCGGATCTTCTTCCGCCGCTGAAACCCCCTCGGCCGCCTCCGCCGAAGAAATCACCAAAGATATCGCCGAAGTCTCCGAAGATATCGGAGAAGTCCGTATATGCGCCTTGACCATATCCGGCCCCTCCGGCGCCAACGCCGGCCTTACCGAATTGATCGTAAGCCTGACGTTTTTTTGCGTCTCGGAGAACCTCGTAGGCTTCCGTGGCTTCTTTGAATTTTTCTTCGGATTCCTTATCACCCTTGTTCTTATCCGGATGATATTTGATCGCTAACTTACGATAGGCGGATTTAATTTCCTCGTCGCTCGCGGTCTTGGAAACTCCAAGAATATCATAGTAACTTCTTTCACTCATTGTTTCTTTCCAAGGTTGCATTGAAGCGGACTTTTAGATTCCGATCGATCTTCAACGCAATCGATGATTCCGATAATTGCCGCGCGCGAAACTTTCATTGGAAACTCCGCGCGCGACTAAAACTCAATGGTTCTTACAGCGTATTGAAAGCCTTGTTTTCCTTACGGAACAAGATCCGCTGCAAGGTTCCCTCCAATGCAAGAGCATCGGAAGGGTTCTTATTTTTTCTCATCATCCACTACGGTATAATCCGCGTCGACGACCTTTTCCCCGCTGTTCGCGGAATTGCCTTGATCGTTCGGTCCTTGACCTGCCGATCCCGGGCCTTGTTCTGCACCCGGAGCGCCGCCTTGCGAATAGATCTTCGTAGCGATGTCGGAAGCGATTTTAGAAATCGAAGCTTTTGCGGATTCGATTCTCGCTTTATCGTTGCTCTCGATCGCTTCGCGAGCGCGTTTGATTTCGTCGGTTGCGAGTTGTTTTTCGCTTTCTCCGATTTTATCTCCCGCTTCGTTTACGGTTTTTTCAAGAGAATACGCAAGCGTGTCTAACTCGTTCTTCGCTTCGATGACTTCTCTCTGAGCCTTGTCCGCAGCCGCGTGCGCTTCCGCATCTTTTACCATCTTCTGGATTTCGTCTTCGGACAATCCGGAAGAAGATTCGATACGGATCTTTTGTTCCTTACCGGTTCCAAGATCCTTCGCGGATACGTGAGCGATTCCGTTCGCATCGATATCGAAGGTTACTTCGATTTGAGGAACTCCTCTCGGTGCGGGCGGAATTCCGATCAGATCAAAACGGCCAAGCGTTCTGTTTGCGGAAGCCATTTCTCTTTCTCCCTGGAGAACGTGGATCGATACAGCGGATTGATTGTCAGCCGCAGTGGAGAACACTTGCGATTTCTTGGTAGGAATCGTAGTGTTTCTTTCGATCAACTTGGTCATCACTCCGCCGAGAGTTTCGATTCCGAGTGAAAGCGGAGTTACATCCAACAGAAGAACGTCGGATACTTCTCCCGCTAAAACCCCGCCTTGAATCGCAGCGCCGACCGCCACAACTTCGTCCGGGTTTACGGATTTGTTCGGCTCTTTTCCGAAGATCTGTTTTACCAGTTCTTGAACCGCAGGAATTCGGATCGAACCTCCGACCAAAATCACTTCATTGATATCGGAAGCTTTCAGTCCCGCGTCGCGAAGCGCATTCTCACAAGGAATACGCGTGCGATCTACGAGAGATTTCGTAAGTTGATCGAACTTCGCTCTTGTAAGAGTCATGTCCAAGTGTTTCGGACCGGATGCATCCGCGGTGATAAACGGAAGATTGATCTGAGTGGACATCGTTCCGGAAAGTTCGATCTTCGCTTTTTCAGCGGCTTCTTTCAATCTCTGAACGGTATTCTTATCAGCGGAGATGTCGATTCCGGTTTGATTTTTAAACTCGGAAATCATCCATTCCATGATCGCCATGTCGAAGTCGTCCCCTCCGAGGTGTGTGTCCCCGTTGGTTGACTTCACTTCGAATACTCCGTCCGCGAGTTCGAGGATGGAAATATCGAACGTTCCACCGCCTAAGTCGTAGACCGCGATTTTAGAATTGATATTCTTCTTATCAAAACCGTATGCAAGCGCCGCAGCGGTCGGCTCGTTGATGATCCGTTCCACTTCGAGACCCGCGATTCTTCCCGCGTCCTTGGTCGCCTGACGTTGTTCGTCGTTGAAGTAAGCGGGAACGGTGATCACCGCTTTGGTTACTTTTTGACCGAGGTAATCTTCCGCGGTTTGTTTCATCTTCATGAGAACGCGCGCCGAAATTTCCTGAGGAGTGAATTCTCCCGCGGAAGTTTCAAACTTAACGCCTTCGTTCCCCGAACGTACGACTTTGTAGGAAACGTGTTTCAGTTCGGATTCCACTTCGCCGTGTCTGCGTCCGATGAATCGTTTCGCGGAACGGATCGTGTTGGCCGCATTGGTGATCGCTTGGTTCTTCGCGAACTGGCCCACCAGGGTTTCTCCTTTTGCCGTAAATGCTACGATGGAAGGAGTTGTTCTCGCTCCTTCGGAGTTTTGAATAACGACTGGGTCCCCACCTTCCATAACGGAAACGACCGAGTTGGTTGTTCCTAAGTCGATTCCTATAATCTTTTCTTTGGACATTGTTTTCTCCTTTATACTTTCCCTGAGATTCTAATTATGACTTGGGTTTTCCGATCCGGACCCTTGCAGGACGGAGCGTAAACTTGTCTTCGTTTTCCTTGTAGTAATAGCCGGGTTGATACACGTCTATCACCGTCTCTTCCGAATACTGATCGCCTTCTTCCGAGGAAAGGGCTTCCATCGACATAGGGTCGAAGGATTCTCCCTTCGGATCGAAACGAACCACATTCGATTTTTCTAATACGGAATAGAATTCCTTGAGAATCATCGTGACTCCGTCCACGAAAGGTTTTAATTCTTCCGATGGATTTTGGGTCGCTCCGACTCTTTCAAGGTTGTCGATCGGGTTCAAGAAACCGCTCACGAGGGATTTTACCGCTTCTTTACGGATCGAGGTAAATTCCTGTGCGGAACGGCGTTTGAAGTTTTGAAATTCCGCTCTTTCTCTCGCCCAAGAATCCTTCAGCGATTCGACTTCTTTTTTTGCGGCTTCGAGTTCGGCTTGAAGCGCGTTGGCCGGATCCGGCGTCGAAGATTGTTCGGTTGTCTGTGTTGATTCTTCAGAATTCATGTTCTCTACTTTAGTTTCCTCTAATGTTACTGCTTGAGAATTTTTCTCGTTGGCCTTTTCTTCCTGCGAAGTTTTGTTTTCCGAATTCGAATTGTCGGCCATACATTCTTCTCCCTTATTTACTAATGCGGGTCACCATTTCGGAGACGAGCTTGGACGTGAAGTCCACCAGAGGCAACGCTCTGTTGTAATCCATTCTCTGCGGTCCGATGATTCCGAGCGCTCCGATCTTTTTCTCTCCCATCTTATAGTTGGAAGTGATGATGGAAACCCCGGACATCGATTGATCTCCGTCCTTTCCGATGATCGTATAAACTCCGTCCTGATCGATGTAATCGGAAAAGAATCCTCTCAAAAATCCCTGATCGTCCAGAAGCGAAAGAACCTGTGAAAGTTGTTCCTCTTCGTCCCGGAAGTTCGCGTAGAGATTTTTAAATCCGTCGATATACAGCGTGACTTCGGAATTGTCCGGAGTCATCGCGGAAGAAATCAGACCTGCGATTCCGCCGAAATCTTCGGGTCCGTCCCTGCGGACCATCAGCTTAGGAATGATAATATTCTGAATTTCGTATATATCATATCCTCTCAGGTTATCGTTCAGATACTTAGAAACCTGATAGAGCGCTTCCTGAGAATAATTCCGATCCACGAAAATATTTCTATGTTGAACGGTTCCCGATCTCATCACGAGGATCATCAGGATCTCGTCCCCGTGAACGTGGATGAGTTCGAGATGTTTCAGCGTGTCCAAATTCTTGGCCGGACCGATTACGATTCCCGCCGCGTTCGAAAGCGAAGAAAGCACCGAAGCGGTCGCTTTCAAAATCTGATCCAGCTTGAACTGCATCTTCAGATATTCTTCCTGAATGCGTTGTTTCTCTTTGAGGGTTAACTCGTAGAGAATCACAAGTGAATCCACGTAGAAACGATAGCCTCTCTCCGTTGGAATTCTTCCTCCCGAAGTGTGTCGGGATGCGAGATAGCCGTAATCTTCCAGATCCTTCAATACGGTCCGGATCGAAGCCGGTGAAAGTCCGATATCATGTTTGTCGTACAGAGTCTTGGAGCCTACGGGTCGGTTCTCCTGAATAAACTCGTCTACAAGGGCTTTCAGAATTCGTTTATGACGTTCTGTGAGATCCATACTATTTCTGGCACTCTGAATGTTAGAGTGCTAATCTATACAATTAGTTTCCGAATTCCGAATAAAAATGTCAAGGAAGAAAGTAATTCAGAGTGGAATCGGCTTTAAATTCCGATTTTTTTTGGCATCGAAGTGAGGAGAGTGCCGGAATGTTGCTTTAATAAGGGACAGAATTCAATCCAAAGCCGGATGGGGCGTGCGTGATTTGAGAAAGTTTCGGGTTGTTGAGGGAACTCCTCCGGAATCTGAGAGAGATTTTGCGTGGTTGAATTCTGTGGGAGATCCTACATTTTTCGGAAGGCCGTAGTTCCGACCTTCACCCAAAAGTTACGGGAGAAGTCTGGAATAAATCCGAAACCCTTCTTCCCAATCTCCCAAATTCGATTGGCTGTTGATATGACCTTTTTCCCCGATGTTCACGGCTTCGAGTCCCCAGAGCGCTGCGAGTTTTTGAGAGAATTCCGCGCTCGAATACGGATCATTTTCACTGTAGACCAGAATTCCTGGGATTCCCAAATTCGTTTGTGGGAACTCCTCAAATCCGTCCAGACCTTTGGGAAATACGGTCGATTTAGGATCGGGCGGGGCAACGAGCAAAAGAGCTCCAACTCGATCTTGAATCTTCGAATGGGAATTTGCAATCAGCAAACAGCCAAGGCTATGTCCTACAAGAATCGGATTCTTCCCGTTATCGGAAGCGTCGAGCTGTTCGAGAAGATTCTTTTCCCAGTCCGAATGAACCGGTTTTTCCCAATCTTTTTGCTGGACCCGAATAAAGCCGTGTTTCTGTTCCCAATGCGTTTGCCAGTGGTCCGGCCCTGAATTGGAGATTCCTGGAATTAGGTAGGTTTTCATTTAGATTTCGCCTTCGTGAGAATTGTGGGAACTCTTACGTTTTCCGAGAATCACGCCGTAGTTCCGACCTTCGCCGAAAGAATCTGCCTTTTACAGTCTTCCTTGTCAATGTAAATTCGTTAAAACGGAATAAAATCTTTTATAACAGACTTAATTTCTGATCCTAATTCCGTCCTTTCTCCAGAATCCTTCTTTAAAACCGCGAACGGTTTTGGATCGAAAACAAGACTTTCCGAATTTCAGCCATCCGACGATCTTATAAATACAGGATGAATTCTCGCAAAACCAGACTCACGATTCTATTTTCTTTTCTCTGTATTCTTTTCTGCATTCTCATCGGACGGGTTGTATTTCTCACCTTTTTCAACGAAAGAGAAGTCATTCTGAAAACGGGAGATCGCATCATGCGCGGCGCGATTTATGATCGAAGAGGAATCGAACTCGCGATGACCGTCGACGCGGCGACGATCGGAATTTATCCGGCAAACATATACGATCCGAATTTTACCGCGGTTCAACTCGCGCCGTATCTGGAGATGTCGCCTGACAAGATCGAGGCGATGATCCGTGAAAAGAGCCGTTACTTTCTGTTAAAACGCGAGATCGACGAAACCCTCGGAAATAAGATCATGGATCTTTCCTTGCCCGGCGTACGAAGGGAAAAAGAATACAAACGCGTTTATCCGCACGGAAATCTCGCCTCCAGTCTCGTGGGTTTTACGGGAATGGACGACGATCGCGCACTTTCCGGATTGGAAGTTCAATACAATCAGGATCTGATGACTCCGACCGAAGCCGATTCTTCCCGCGGAAGCAATCTTCATCTAACGATCGACGGATTGATTCAATACAAATTGGAAAAGGCGCTTGCCAAACGATTTGAAGAAACGGGATCGAAGAAGGCGATCGGAATTCTGATGGAGATCAACACGGGAAAAATTTTGGCCTCGGCTTCTTTTCCCGCGTTTGATCCGAATCAATACAACGAATCGGGGGAGGATTCCCACACGAACTGGGCGATCCGTCACGTCTACGAACCCGGTTCAACGATGAAGATCTTTCTCGCATCCGTATTGTATAATGAAAATCTAATACGTCCCGATGAGAAGTTTCATTGCCCCGGTTACGTCGAACTCGGAAAAACGAAGATCAAATGTACGGACGCGCACGGACATTTGAACTTGGAGGAGATTCTTCAGTATTCCTGCAACGTGGGAATCATCAAAGCCTCTCAAAGAATTCCGGAAACATTATTGTACGATTATATGAAAAAGTTTCAATTCGGAGAAAAGACCGGATTCCTTCCGAACGAATCCGTGGGATATTTTCCTCCGTTGAAAAAATGGACTCCCGCGACTTCCATGTTTATGGCGATCGGACAAGGGATTTCCGTGACTCCGATCCAACTCGTCGCTTCGGCCGCTTCGGTCGTGAACGGAGGGAGAATGCTCACGCCCCGTGTGGTTTCTCATTTCAGCGATTCCTACGGAGAAATTCTTCACGAGTTTAAAACGCAGGAAACTCCGATCGGAATCCGCGAATACACGACGGAACGAATTCTCAGAGCGATGACGAGAGTCGTTCAATCGGGAACGGGAAAGAACGCATACATCCAGGAATATTCGATCGCCGGGAAAACGGGAACGGGACAAAAGGCCGTATCGGGAAAAGGATATGTGGAAGGTTTGTGGTCCGCTTCGTTTCTCGGGTTCTTTCCGGCGGAGCGACCGAAGATCGTGGGTTTGATTCTTTTCGACGAACCCAAAGGCGGAACACATTCGGGAGGAGGACTTGCCGCTCCCGTTTTTAGGGAAGTTGTAGAGAACATCATTCCGATCATAGAACAAGGGGAACGAACTCTCAACGTTTCTCTCAAACGCTTTCAACGAAAGAATGTAAAACCCGCAGACGTCGGAACGATCCCCGATTTGATCGGCAAAAGCAAACGGGAATCCTTGGAAATCGTAAGACCTCTCGGAATTCCGGTGAAGTTTCACGGAAGCGGATTCTGTTACGATCAGGAACCGGCTCCGGGAAAAAAGATCGGCGACGGAAGATTGAATCTGTATTTTAAGTAAATCGTATATTCTAAAAATAAAATGTATTCTCCCGTGGACGAATCGGTTCTTCAAAAAAATTTAAGCGCATTGTCCGCGATTTCTCCTTCGATTGCGGAAAAGGTTGCGCGGATCGGCGCGTCTTCGATGGAAATCAAAACTTCCAAAACGGGACTTCCGGTATTGATCGCGGACGGAATCGCGCTGCACAGTTTGATGGATCCGATCACCGAATCCAAACGGCTTCTGGACGGACTTAAAAAAGAGGACGAAGAAAGGGTGTTTCTTTTTTTCGGCGCCGGAATCGGTTACGTCGTTCGGGAAAGTCTTCAATGGAAGAATGTAACTTCCGTTTGGATGGAAGCCGAGCCGGACGTTCTGCGTTATGCGCTTTCTTGTTTTGATTATTCTCCGTTTTTGGAATCGGGAAAACTTAGAATCCTTTTGACTCCGATTTTAGAACAGGATTTGTATGCGGCCTTTCGGGGAATTTCCGGTTTTCCGATCAGTTTTATTCCGCATCGCGGAAGCAATCAGTGGAAAAAAGATTCGTACGAAGAACTTCGTTTTATCTCGGAAGGTTTTTTTCACAAGAAGGACGTGAATATTTCCACGCTGACCCGGTTCGAAAGAATCTGGACTCGGAATTTTATTTCCAATCTTCCCGAGCTTTCGCGAATGCAGCCCGTTCGTTCTTTGTTCGGAATCTGCAAGGGAAAAACGGATATACTCGTTTGCGGAGCGGGGCCTTCCCTTATTCTTTCGTTGAACGAAATACGAACGTACAGAAATAATTTCCTATTGATCGCCGTGGATACGGCGCTGATGGTTCTTTGGAACGCGGGCATCGATCCCGATCTCGTTTTTTCGGTCGATCCTCAGGCGCTCAACGCGAAATATCTGGAAGGTTACGAAGGAAACGCAAAGATCGTTTTCGATCCGACTTCTTCGTATCATACTTTGCGTCTTCCCGGAACATTCAAAAAAGGTTATTTTACTTCTTCTCCCTTTCCTTTGATTAAAATTCTTTCCTCCAAGCCGGAAGATGAAATCGGCGCGATCGATTTCGGAGGTTCCGTCTCTACGAACGCGGTCAGTCTTGCGGAAAAGATGGAAGCGAGAAACATTCTGTTGATCGGTCAAGATCTTTCGTTTCCCGATCGGCTTGCGCATTGCAAAGGCGCGGTCTTGGAGGAACGGCTCAATCACATCGAATCCAGAAAGCTAAGAAGGGAATTTCACAATCACAAACAGATGACCGCTCTTCCCGTAAAACGCGCCAAGTCGATTCGAGGCGGAGAAATTCGAACCAACGAAAAACTTCTTATCTTCAAAAAATGGTTCGAAGAACATCCGAAACGAAATCCCTGGTTCAACTTCGGAAAGGACGGAGTCGTGTTGGAAGGGATTCCGAACGAGGATCTTTCCAAATACATGCAAGAAACGGAATGTGATTTATCGTTCGTTCGAGCGGTTCGCGGTTCGATAGGTCGAATCGCGGAAGGGAACGATGAAACGAATACGACCGCGGCCGGTGCCGATTCGACCGTAACCCGCATCGATCTGCAAAAGAGAATTCTTACCGAGCTAAAAGTATTGTTCGGCCAGCTCCAAGGTTTTTCCGAAAAAGTCACCCGCGGAAGAATTCTCTCCGACCGTTTGTATTCTCAGATCCGCGCCGAAGACAAGTTTAAGGATCAGATTCTCAAAAACCTCAAAGAAATGGATCAGATCGACGAAGAGGTTTCTTCCCGAAAGGGTCTGACCGAAATTTTGGGAATGAGCATTCAGAGAACGGTTCTGATGATCACCGAAGGTTATGAAGGCGGTCTGACTTTGGAAGAAAAGAAAAACGAAAGACTCGGCGTAGCGAAGAAAAGTCTTTTGTTGTATCAGGGTTTGGAAGAAGCATGTAAACTGCATTCAAAGCAGATCGGAAAGTCGATCGCCCGGATTTCGAGTTGATCGCCTTTCCAATCGTAATATTGTAATAGTTTCTGTTTATGTATAAACCGGTTTTCTGTAACGTTAGTCTATTATTTCTTACAATTTAAAGACTCGGGTCAGCTTGACATATCGTATTCCATTGCGCTTCGATACAAACATACGTTTGTTTTTTGTTGCAGCCCTTGACTTCAAAAGCCCCGCCACCTAATTTCCGAACCGTTACATTTTCTTCCGCACATTGTGTTTCGTTTACGAATCGATCCCGTGCAACTCCGGCCGAACATTGGATGACCGTTACAAAAAGAACAACTGCGATGAACGTTTTAAAGAATACTAAAGTATGGTTTTTTGAAAGTTTCATTCAAATCCTTCACAAATAATTTGAATCCGATGACGGATATCATTTGAATATATATGAACGATTTCCTTTTTTCCTTGCAGGTTATATACTGATCAAATTTTGGATGACGATTGTAAGAAAAGGAATGCGCGAGATCTTAGAAGCGCTTCTTTGTGAGAAAGCAATTTTCTGATCCCGCGTTTGAAACGTTACGAATTAATCGACTTTATACACGTATTCAAGAACGAATCCATCTCCTCCGTATAGAAGATAGTTGTTCCTTCTCCAAGCGGCTCTTTCCTGCGGATTATTACCCATCGTGTTGCTTCCGACCGGATAATAAAGGATGTTGGATTCATGCGAGTTTCCGTTTACGAATAATCCGATCTTCTGTTCCGTTACGTAAAAGTTTACTGTATTGATATCGGCCGCCGTAAACGGAACGACCAAACCCAATCCGTCGATCTCGGTGTTGTTGATTCCATCGATAAAAAATTCAAGATAGGCCATGTATCGTTTACCGCTGACTGTGATAAATCTAGGGACTTCGTTTTCGATGACGACCGGAACGACTGTGTTGGTGACCGTATTGTTCGCATCCATTTCTCTTACATAAACGAGTAATCCCCCACCCGCCATTTGTGCGTCGCCTTTCAGAATAATCGCCGTATGCCCGTTGGACGTCTCCGTTTCGTTCGTTGTAGATTTCGGATTCCCGGTTGCGTCGCATTCACGAAACGTAGTTCCATGAGTTTTTAAGATATTTACTACCTGTGTGGTACCCGTAAGCGCGAGAAGTGATTGATTGTTATCCGATTCCTTATGATTACACTGAAGCAAGCTGAAAAGCGCAATCAGTAGCAGCGAAAGAAAACCGGTCAGCGTACGGAGTTGATCATCCTTTTTTCGTATTAAGCGTATCATTCTTATCCACCTTTTCACTTATCTTAAACTCCGAAGGGTTTAAGTTTTTCGGTTTTTATTTGAAAAACATTCTGAATTTATAATAGTGTGCTCCTGTTTTCGCGTTTGGAAAAAGCGAGAATTCTTTTCAAAGACTTCTCCATTGAAATTTCGATACAAACGTCAGTCTGTTTGTCCCGACAATCTTCCGCTTCAGACAAGCTGTCGTAGAATTTAGGAAATAAAATGACCGCTTCTCAAAAAACGCCGGAACATCGGCGTTTAGCCGATTTTGCAAGTGCGGCAGAAAAAATATTTTTTCGCGTAATTTTTTCTTTTTTAGGTTGACTGAAATTGTGCAGTGCAATACAAAAGGATTGTGCATTGCACAAAGAATCTCAAGGAGAAAAATCGAATGGAAAAGCAAATTCTAGATGTTCTGAATGCGGGTCTGGGACTCATCAAAGCTGGTCAAGAAGGTCTGGGTAAAGCGAAAGCTGATCTCGAAAAAACCTATTTGGAGCTTGTTACAAAAGGCGCTGCCGACAATTCCGAAGCGACTGTAAAAATCCGCGAAACCGTTGATAAAGTTATCAACGACATCAAAGAAGTTACTTCCGTTGCTGGAAAGAACTACGAAGAGACCAGAGCTAAGATCATCGAGAACTACAACAAAATCACCGAAGAGATCAAAAACAAAATCCCTGAAGGCCAAATCGAAGCTGTAAAAGCAAAAATTAACGAAGTGGCTGAAGCGATCAAAACAACCACTTCCGGTAAAGCTCCGGCTTCTAAATAATTAGAATCCTATCTTTCCCTCTCGGGCGGGGAACAACCCGCCTGAACCCTTTCTTTTTCCTTTCTCTTGACAACCGACTTCCTTCCGATACACTTTTTGTCCTATGCAAAGAGCCGATTACCGATTTCACGTTCTCATTTTTGCGCTATTACTAATATTCGCTTCGGACGTATTTTCGCAAAACATCGTTCCGGTTCCGCAAAACGATCCGCACGAACAAGACCAAGGGAAGAATTCCGATTTACGCTCCAATCCGAATGCGTCCGAACAACCGCAAGGTCTTACGCAAAAAGAAATCCGAATGAAACGAAAATTCTTCTTAGGAGGAATTTATTTTCCGGGATACGCATCGACGATTCTCGGTTGGAACGCTTGGAAGAACGTTACGATCGGAGTTCAATACTATCAGAACTTGCACAAAACGAACGGGGATTACGATTCCAGATATTCATATATCGTAAACTACGGAATTGCGAGACAATCCGATCGAGAATGGAAATCGGCGGGCGGCGGAATTTTCGTGAACTACTTCATCGCGGATTCTTCCGTTTATATTCCGATCGCGATCGGAGGAGAATACTTTAGAAATACTCGATACGATCAGTTTATCGATACGACCGGAGTTCAATCCTATCGTTCGGAAAGGATCAATCTGGACTACGGTCCCCGTTATTACGCGGGAACCGGTTTGGGAATCCGTCATCAACTTGAATCGGGTTTCTTTTTCGGATTCGAAGTTCTTATGAGAGCGTTCGGACCGTATCATAAAAACGTAACGATCGAAACTCTGGATATTATCAATCGGCCGGTTTCCATTACGGATTATTGGATTCGAAAAGAAGAAATAAAACGAGATCACGCGGGAAGAGCGTATGACGCAGGCGTCGATTTTTCGGTGGGATTCGCGTTCTGAACGTATGATAGAAACCATAAACGACAAAAACGATCTCAAACGCCCGCTCGTATTCGCACATCGCGGCTATAGCGGAGAATTTCCCGAAAACACGATGATCGCTTTTAAAAAGGCGATCGATGTGAAAGCCGATCTCATCGAGTTGGACGTAACCCTTTCGGAGGATCGGGAAGTCGTGGTCATTCACGACGACGATCTGGATCGAACGACAAAACTCGTGGGAAGCGTTCGCAACTTCGAAGCGGAGATTCTGACGGACTTGGACGCGGGTTCCTGGTTTTCGCGGAAGTATAAGAAGGAAACGATTCCTTTGTTAAGCGACGTTCTTCGTTTGATCCGGAAATCGAAGACGGATCTGAACGTCGAAATCAAATCGACTGCGATGGATTCTTCCGTAAACGAAAACTCGATCGAAACGAAGGTCTTGCATTTGATTCGAACGTTTCAAGTTTCGGATCGAATCGTTATCTCTTCTTTTTCCTGGGAATGTTTGGAAAGAATCCGCAATCTCGATCCGCGGATCAAGTTAGGCGTCCTTGTCGGAGACGAAAGCGGCAACGTGGAAGAGGCGATCGCGTTTGCGGAAACGATTCGCGCTTGGAGCATTCACCCTTCCACCGAGGAAGCGACCGAAGAGAATCTCCGCCGCATCTCGGAAAAAAATTTCCTGAGCGTCGTTTATACGGTCAACGAGGTTTCGGAAATGAAACGGTTTTTGGGAAGAGGCGCGAACGGGCTTTTTACGAATTTCCCGAAGCAGATGCGGCGGCTCGTCAAAAAAGGTTTTTGAAACAATGTGGTAGTTCCTACATTGTTTTACTGAGAAACATTGAAGTTGTAAGAGTTCCCACATTGTTTTTACTGTAAACTTTTGAAAGTGAAGGAGTTCCCACAAACTTTTACGGTAAAACAATCTAAGAAACGAAGGAGTTCCCACATTCTAATCGTACTACGGCCCCCTTGGTCCCCGACGGCGGGTCAAATCATCGCAAGAACCGTAAAGCTCCGGGATTTACGAAACGCTAAATTCTCCGCTCAAAGCTGAATTGTAATTTTTCCGTAATCGCAAACCAATACAAACCCGTCATATTTTACATTTAAGGAACAAAGTCTTCGGTATGAAAAATTTTTTCTCCGCGATCAAATTCGCACTCAACACACGCAATCATGCAACGAAAGGAATTCTCGAAGAAGAACTGCAGCTGACCATCGGAAACGAAACCGTGGGAATTCTAAAATTCTTTCCCGAAAACAAAACGAAGACCAGAGGTACGATCCTTGCCGTAAACGGAATGGCGTATCTTGGAAATCAAGATCCGCGGTTTAAAGCCGTTTGTCGAGGAATGGCTTCCTGCGGATTTCTCGTGTTTTCTCCGCAGATGCAGGAGATCAGCGAATTCAAGATCAAACTCGAAAGCATCGAAAAGATCAAGGGATTGATTCTTACCTTATCCTCCGATCCTGCGTTTTGTCCGGACGGAAGAATCTCTTTGTTCGCGCCTTCCTTTTCCGCGAGTATGGGTTTGATCGCAGCGGCGGAACCGGACGTGGGGCAAAGGGTAAAATCCATCTGCACGATCGGGGCGTACGGAAACGTAAAAACGACTCTCGATTATCTGATGTCCGCGGACGATTCGGACGAGTATGGAAGAATGATCCTTCTGTGGAACTTCGTTCATTTCGGAATCGGTGAAAACGAAGAAGTCCGCAAAGCGTTGCACGCGAGCATCCTGGACGGAAGTATTCTCCGGGATTCCCCGGAACTACCCAAGGTTCTCGAAACCATGAAACCGGATAACAGAGAAATCTTTATCAAACTCAAAGAGGATCGGGAATATCGCTCCGAGATTTGGGATCGTATCGTTCGTAACGCGGGACCGTTCCGTTCGTTTCTTCAGGATCTTCAGGTTTACAATAAACTCGAGGACTTAAGAGCGCATGTCGCGCTGATTCACGGGGTGAGGGATAACGTGGTTCCCGCTTCGGAGTCTTCTTTGATTTTGGAACGATTGTTGGAAAGGGATCTTCCTCAAAATCGATCTAAGCTGGTTTTAACGCCTTTGATCTCTCACGGAGATATCGGCATTACTTTAAGAACATTGCCTGCGCTGTGGAGTCTTTTGGGAGGATTTGCGTTTTTCTTCAAACACGCGGCGTCCAAGACCGCCGCTTCCGTTTAAAGGGAGAATTCAGTTTCTTTCCACCGGATCGATGTCCGTATTGATCCAGTATTCGTCTCCGTAATCGAAGAATAATTCTTCACCCGCTTTGATTTTGCGGATCGCTTCGAATCTTGCGGTCTTCCAGCGAACCGATACGACTAACTTAACGTTCGGTTTGGAGCTGTGATTCATAAAGCGGGTATAATTGCTTTCCTTACCTTCTCCATAGATCCAATGGTCCTTACAGATCCAGAGTAAATACTTCGATTCGCAGTATTTGGATGAGTTCGCGATTTTATCCGAAAGAATTCTTCCGGTATAATAACCGATCGTATCGCCTTTGTTGACGTTCTCTTTGGGGAAGAGTCCCATGCCGATTCCGGGAATCGAAGACGCTTTGATATCGAAGTCCTTTTCTTTAAAGATACGGGAACGAGAAGACTTTTTACGTAACTGCATTGTTGAGACTCAAACTCCTAAGAAGACAAGGATGTTATGTGTATGATTCCCAAGAGAGTATAAAATTTGCAACTGAATTCCAAACATAAAACTTCTTGTCTTTTCAAAGCCGGACCTGAAGCCTATTCGTATGGAAAAGCCCTACAGAAAGAACGTCGGGATGGTCGTGTTCAATTCTCGCGGAGAGGTTTTGGTCGGTGAGAGGCTGAATTTTTTAGGCTCTTGGCAGTTTCCTCAAGGCGGAATCGACGAAGAGGAAGATCCCACAACGGCCGCTCTGAGGGAATTGTATGAAGAAGTCGGCATCAACACCGGTGCGATCGTATCCGAATATCCGGAATGGATTCCGTATGACTTTCCCGAAAACCTTCCTCTCAACCGTCATCTTCAGAAATACAGGGGACAACTTCAGAAATGGTTCCTCATTCATTGGGATGGAGAAGCCGATCAATGCGATCTCGACGTTCATGAAAGGGAATTCGAAACGGTCCGGTTTATACCGATCGAAAAGACTCTAGAGACGGTCGTTCCGTTTAAAAAAGACGTATATTATAAAATTGTAAACGACTTCGGACCTAAGATCCGAACCTTTCTCGGGAAAGCCGGAACCGACTCATGATGGAAGAACGTCCTCTTTTTATTCCGCCGAGCGGACCGCCCGGTCCGATTCCCGGTCTGCAAACGGTCTTCGCTTCCGCAGGGGAGAATGGTCTACGCAGACTCGTTTCCGATTTTTACGATCAAATTCCGTCGAGCCCGATCGCTTTTATGTTTCCCGAAGATCTGGAAGAGAGTAAAATCAAATCCGCCGATTTTTTGATTCAAGTAACGGGCGGTCCTCCGTTGTATTCCCAGAACTACGGACCGCCGAGAATGCGCGCGAGACATCTTCCGTTTCCGATCGATGAAAAGGCGAGAAGGGTCTGGCTTGCCTGTTATCGCAAGGCCTTGGAAGATTGGGAAGCGGAAGAATCCGTGAAGGAAATTCTTTGGAATTTTTTTAGGGACTTTTCGGCGTGGATGGTGAACTTGGAAAGCAAAACGGAGGAATGATCGATGGGATCCAAAAATAATTCAAGAGCGAAGATTCTCGTGCGCGGTAAAGTGCAAGGCGTCGGGTTCCGTTATTACATTCTTCAGAGAGCGCAGGAATGCAGGCTCAGCGGTTTTACGCAGAATCTTCCCGGCGGCGAAGTCGAAACCGTCGTCGAAGGCGATAAGATGTTTATCGAAGATTTATACAAGGCCATTCAAAGAGGACCGAAAGGTTCCGAGGTGAAAGAAGCGCTCATCACTTGGGAAGATCCGAAAGGCAATTTTAGAACTTTTGAAATTAAGAAGTAAGATCCATTCAAATGGAAAGGTTCGAACTTTTCATTTCAAGCGCGCTTTGATTTCAGATTCGGTTTTTCTTCCGTGACCGAATCGAATTCGGCTTGGGTTTCGCTCAGCCATTCGGCTCGGATTTTTTCCAGTTGTTTTCTGCGGTTTTCCTTATAAGCGATTTCACGGCTGAGTTGTTCGAATTGAGTGATCGATTCTTCGTGTTCGAGCGAACTTTCCAACAATCCGTACACTCCTAAAAAGTTCAGCACTTTGGAAAACCAGGAAAGGTTTTCCTTGTAACAGGAATATTTCAGTCTGACGAGCGCGGATTTGAAATCCGGATTCGCATAGAGTTGTCCCAAAGCGCTTTTTTCCTTTTTCAAAAGATATAAGAAATTCTTAATGAGTTCCGTTTTGAACGCGTATTTTTCCGTCATCAGTTGAATCAAAGAAAGAATCGTATCCTCCTTTTTATTACAAAGGCACGCGATCCTTTTTCCTTTTTCGTACCAATCGCAGGAGATACAATCCGGGTCCCGTTTGAGATTGTCCACGATGGAATAGGAAAATTCGCGATCCTCGTCGAGATTGATCGTGACGAATTGCGATAAGGTCTGATTCTTCATCGACATCATCGTTTTGAGCATCTTGATCGACTTGAGTTCCTCGGCGGAGGCGCGCAGATTTCTTTCCCGATCGTGTTTTTGCGCGATGTAATTCGCCAATATTAGAAAATCTTTAAACGATTCGGGAATCAGATCGTTTAGGTTTTCGCCGATGATTTTCAGTTCGTCCGAAACGAATTTTTCCTCGATTCCCGAAATCGGTCCGCTGTGGTTCACGTCGATCACGATTCCCTTTCTATATTCGAGGACCAAACTCCAAGCCGCAGGGAAACGTTCTTTCAGACGTTTGGAAAATTGGTTGAGATAATACCCTTTCAGGATTTCGAACGCTTTGGCGGAAAGTTCGTCGCTAACGTGGAACAATCCCGTCGTTTTTGTGACGGCGATATATTCGCCTTCTTGAATGTTTTCCAGAATGAATTGGATCGAATCTTCGATCGTTTCCTCTTTCAGAAGTTCGCTGAACGTGAACATTTGAATCCATTTTTTGATGCTGAAGGATTCCTTTACGAACGTTCCCGCCGCGGTTCCGGAAATCAGATATTCGAAGATGGAAATGAGTTCGCTGATTTGAAACGGCTCGCAGCCGAGAATGTAGTTTTGAATCGCGAACGCGGATTTGCTCAGACTGTTGAGATAAATTTCTTTGAGGTTTTCGCGGTTCGAATTTTTGAATTCCTTTTCGGAGACGAGACAAAGACATACGGTGAGCTGGCTCGTTTCCGGTAAGAATTTGAATTCCGGAAATACGAAGATGAGATTTTCATCCGAGAGTTTTTTCAGCGTGTTGACGTAGATCGGTTTCGAGCCTTCGTCCCTCCATATCTTCAGAATCTTTCCGCTGAAGAAACCTTCCAACGTGGTATGATTTCGGATCTGATAGAGGATCTCCACTTCTTTCGGACTCAAGAAGATGGCTTCCTGATCGGTCGCGTCCGCTTCGTTTTTCAAATACAGATACGAAGGCATGAGGTTTTCGTATTTCTCATGATCGTAAAGAGATTCCTTATCCAAACGCCGCACCTCGCACGAGTCGAATTTTAGAATAAAGGTCTAACGAGGATTCTACACTACATCGAATTCCAAAATAGCAAAAAACCCGTTCGGGGACTTGATATTTTCATCGGATAAAAAGAAATCAATTCTTTAATCCGAAGTCTAATCGGAAACGTATGCGAAAGTTCTGAAGGACTTCGCGTTCGAAATTAGTAATTTTTAAAGGTCGTTTCCGATTGCGTTTCGACGCAAAAGCCCGATTCTTGGCCTTTGTATAGAGGGGGAACAATTTGAAAAAAAGAAGACTTGGTAAATCGGGAATGGTGGTTTCGGAAATCTGCATGGGCACGATGACCTTCGGTTCCACTTGCGACGAAGCGGAAGCCTTCCGGATTTTAGACAGGGCCTTTGACGCCGGGATCGATTTTTACGATACGGCCGAAATTTATCCGGTTCCGCCTGATGCGAGTTATGTGCACGAGACGGAAAAGATCTTCGGCAAATGGCTCAAGACCAAACGAAGAGACTCGGTCCTGATCGCAACGAAAGTCTGCGGGCCGGGACACGGCTGGTTTGTTCCTCCGGTTCGCGAAGGGAAGACGGCGCTCGATCGCAGAAATATCAGGGTTGCGATCGAAGGAAGTCTTCATCGTCTCGGAACGGATTATGTGGATTTGTATCAGACTCACTGGCCTGACTCCGACTTCGGCTACGAAGAAACGCTCGACGTTCTCACCGAACTTGTCCGCGAAGGAAAGGTTCGTTATATCGGGAACAGCAACGAAACCGCGTGGGGAATGATGAAGAGTCTCGCGGTTTCCGAAAAATTCGGCTTTGCGCGGTATGATTCCATTCAAAATAATTTCAGCATATTAAACCGAAGATTCGAGGACGCGTTAGCCGACATCTGTCGAAGGGAAGGCGTAAGTCTTCTTCCGTATTCTCCTCTTGCGGGCGGGGTTCTTACCGGAAAATACAATTCTCCCAATCCTCCGGAGAACGCGAGATTCAGCCGTTACATCGCCGCGGGCGAAAGACAAAGAAAGATGGCGAACCGTTTTTTAAACGAGGGCACCTTGGCTTCCACGGCTAAACTCGCGAAGATCGCGGAAGAAGCCGGGATGTCCGCTACGGTTCTTGCGGTCGCGTGGTCCAAACAACACGACTACGTCGCGTCCACGATCATCGGTGCGAACACGGTCGAGCAGCTCGAGGAAAGTCTGAAGGCTCAGAATGTCGTATTAACGGAAGACGTTTTAAAAAAGATAGACGAGGTTTCCAAAGAGATTCCTTATCCGATGGGATAAGCGCTCGTAAACCGTTTGATGCTTTCGGAGGTTCCGAAAAGAATCAACACTTCCTTTTCCTGAAATACGGTTTGCGAATCGGGAAGAAACACGACGCCTTCCCGGTCCGCGGAATCCTCTCCGTTCGTTTCTGCTTTTCGTACCGCGACGAGATTGAGTTGAAACTTTTCCCGAAGATTCAGATCCTTCAGTTTTTTTCCGTATAAAAGCGAGGAAATCTCCACTTCAAAAAGACTGTATTCTTCGCTTAACAAAGTCGCCTTTTTTACGCCCTGATAGCTGAGTTGTTCGGCCATCGACGCGGCCGCTCTTTCTTCCGGGTTGAACAGATTTTCGATTCCGATCATCTGAAGAATTTTTCGGTTCACCTCGGAGTGATAGCGTACGTGAAGCGATTCCAATTTCATCTCTTTGAGATGGTACGCGGTCGTAATCAAGGCTTCGAAATTCTCCGCAAGCGCGACGACGATTTCGTCCATGTCTTCCAGATCCAATTCTTCCAAAGAGGATTTGCTGCTTGTGTCGACGCAAACCGCGAGAGCGCAGTGGTCTTTGATTTCTTCTATGACCTTGATGTCCTTGTCGATCGCCGTGACTTCGTGACCGTTCTCGTTTAGATACACGACGAGGGCCTTACCGAATTCTCCCAAGCCGATGACTGCGATTCTTTTTTTATGAGTTTTCTTTTTGGTCGCCACAAACGCCTCCCGTTATCCAACGATAATCGATTCTTCCGGATAGCGAAGACCGGATTTTTTTTCTTTCGGAACGAACGCGATCAAGATGGTCAGCATTCCGACTCTTCCGCCGAACATCATCAAACAGATCAGAATTTTTCCCGGAGAAGTCAATGAAGGAGTGATTCCTCTCGAAAGCCCCGCGGTTCCGAACGCGGATACGACTTCGTAACAAAGATCGATGAACTCGAAATTTTCGGTCAAAGTCAAAAAGAAGATTCCGAAAAAGATCAGAAACAGGGAAACTAAAATCCCAGCGGACGCTCTCGCGATCGAACCGGAAGAGATTCTTCTTCCGAAAACTTCCAGTTCTTCCTTTCCTCGGATGTGATTGAACAGATGCAAAGTGGAAACGGCCAGCGTCGTCGTTTTGATTCCGCCTCCGGTTCCGTTGGGCGATGCGCCGACCCACATCAGAAAGAGAGAAACGAAAACCATCGGAATTCCCATTTTAGAAATACTTAATGTATTGAAGCCGGCCGTTCTCGTGCTGATCGAATAAAAAAGGGAATGAAACCATTGGTCTGCGGGATTCAATCCGGCGAGTGTGAGTTTCGATTCCAGGATGAAATAGGAAACCGTCCCTAAAACGATCAACGCCGCTGAAACGGTCAGGATCAGCTTGGCGCCGAGTTCCATTCTTTGCGGATAATTCTCCCGTTGGAACGACCAGTAAATCAAATGATGCACCGTCGGAAAGCCGAGTCCGCCTAACACGATCAAGATCATCACTACGGAAAGAAACATTTTCTGATGCAGCATCCATTCCGTTTCGAAACCGGATGGAAAGATCGAAAATCCCGCGTTGCAAAACGAACTCACGGAATGAAACAAGGAAGAGAAGATTCTGTTTTTTAAATTCGTTTCGTTTGCATCCGGGTACCATAGAAAGATCAACAAGGCTCCGAACGCTTCGATGAGAAACGTCTGGACCGCCACTTGTTTTAATACGAACGAAGCTCGTCCCACGGTTTCCTGGCTGAACAAATCCTTGATGAGAAGTTTGTTCGTAACGCTGACCTGTCCCGCTAAAAAGATCGCAAAGAAAACCGTAAGAGTCATCAAACCCAAGCCGCCGATCTGAATCAAAACCATGAGGATCGTTTGTCCCGTTCCCGTAAGTTGGGAAGCGACCGCGATCGTGCTGAGACCCGTCACACAAACCGCGCTGACGACCGTAAAGAAAACGTCTACGAGAGCGATCGGAGTTACTTGCGCTCTCGGCGCTGACAACGCAAGCGTTCCGAGTAAAATCAAAATTCCGAAACTGCCGGTGATGACGAGCGAAGGACTGATTTGTCTGTAATTCAACAAATCCGTTTTTCGGATCAAACGGGAGAAGTTGCTGAACAGCAGAAAAATTTGACTCAGGGATAAGAAGGCCAAACTCGCGTCTTCTCCGCTCAACGAATTCAAAGTAAGAAGTTCGTAGATTTCCTTGCTGATGATCTCCTGAAAGACGAGCAGAAACACGACGACCGCTTCGGTGATATGCGTTTTCAAATAGTCGATAAGATTTCCGATCACGAAAAGAAACGAAAGAGCTTCGTAGACGACGAGGGAAATTACGATTCCGTTTACGAGCAGACGAATCCAATGCGTCCACTCGTGCGGATAATAAAATCCGTAGATTAAAATCAAAAGACAAAGGGAAAGAAAACCGCAGATCGAATAATAGATTCTTAAAATCGGATGAATCTTGGATTGATAAAAGAGTGCGGCCTCGCGTCGTATATTCCAGAAACTGAATTTAGTTTCCTGGGGAGAAGACATTAGAAGCTGAGGTTGAACAAGGAAACGTCGATTTTGTATTCTCTTCCCGGAAACGGAGAGGCGCCCGCGATCGGAATCGGAGCTGCGTTTCCGAAACCGAGAGAATCCGCGGAAGTCGGTTCAACCGGAGGAGATTCGGGTTGATTCTCCTTTTTCATGGATTCGTATTCTTTCATATCGTGCCAAGCGTTTGCGAACGCGAGGCTCGTTCCGAAAACTCCGATAAATACGGAACCGCCGAACGTTTTTTGAAACTTGCTCACACCGTCGACTTTTGCGGCGGATGCGATCGCATAACCGAGTCCTAATGTGATCGGAAGGGTCATGAAGAAGATGATCGAAAAACGGCGGAAAGTGGTCTCGGTGTATTTCTCTTCTTCGTGGATTTGATTCTGTCTTTTTTTACGATCGGCTTGCTGCGCTTGCCTTTGAAGAATCGCCTCTACGTTGATTTCTCCCGTTAAGGGATTGATGAGATTTTCCTGACCTCGTTCCACGTTCGGATTGGTCGTTCTTCGTAAACCGCCCGTCGCGGAAAACGGAGGTTCGAACGGAACCTGCGCGTTCTTCGGAGAAACTAAAACCGGTTTTTTGAATTTAGGAGGAACAGCATATTCCTGATAACCGTCCCTGCTCGGGGAAGAATCCTTATAATTTCTCAAATTGAAATCATAAGGGTCCGCAAAGTCGGTTTGGCTCTGGGAAAACAAAGAATGCGGATTCGCGAACGAAAGTATAAGAAGAGCCGCCGCAAAATTTCGAAACTTTACGAATAAATTCAGCTTCTTGGCGATTTCCTGCAAACTGTGCATGGCCTTTCTTCTACAATCTCTCGTGCGCAGGTCGATGCAAGAATTTTTAATGCGGATTAAGGCGCCGATTTTCTTCCGCTTAGAATTTCGGATGTATAAAGAAACGAATTCTGTCTCACTGCCTCCAGAGTTTCCGGGTCGAGACCGATCTTTGCAGCCTTGGAATATTCCTCTTCGATCGTGGTTCCGAAGATTCCGGGATCGTCCGTGGAGATCGTGAATCTCATTTGATTCTTTGCAAAGCGGAGAATCGGATGTGATTCCGGATTAGAAACCATTCCGATGTATTCGTTCGAACTCGGACAGGATTCGATGACCGCGTTCGTCGCCTTAATTTTCGACATACAATAATTTTGAAAGCCGAGACATTCTTCCGAATAGGAAGAATCGAATTGTAAGGAAACCGTTTCCTTATGTTTGAGCGAGTCGATCTCGTTTCCGATCTTTTCTCTCGAAGGAAGTTCCAAGAAAGAATCCAGTTCTTCCTTTCGATCGTAATAGAATCGGAGTTGATCGAGTCTTTCCTCTTTCGATTCGAGAATCGGAACGTTCTTTTTTTCGGAAGGGTGAAGTCCGAGCGCGATCGCGTGACCGAGACGATGCGCTCCCCATTCCGCGGATTCCAAAACCCAACGGCACGCTGAAAGAATGGACTTATCCTGAAAACTTTCTCCCACGTGATATAGAATCGCGAGCGCCTTGTCCGTTTCGGTTCGATTGTCTTTGTTGACTTCCTCGAAAAACTTTCGTTTGTCCTTGGGAGGAAAACCTTCTTCAATATAACAAAAATCTAATGCGGTTAGATATTCCGCGACGAGGGAATTCTTTTCCATGAACCCTTTTAAGAGAGAATATTCCCGAAAGACGTCTCCTTCCCTGTGAAGGGAAACGGCGAGCCGTCCGATCGCTCGGCCGTTCGTTTCCTGTTCGGCGCGGGCCAAACCTTCGCAGGCCGCGACGGTTTTGTCGTAGATTCCCTGTTCCGTATCCAAAGGAGAATACATGATTCTATATTCTCCGTAGGCGACTCCCTGGGAAAATTGATCTTGAACGACTCGGGTGGCGACTAACGCGACTTCTTCCGGATTGAATTTGGAAAGCGCGATGATGAGATTGAACTTGGCTTGAAATTCGGGAAACGGTCCTCTGTGATTGAATTGATAGAGTTTGCGGAAATCTTCCGGGTTTTTGTAATCCTCGAAGAAGGTTTCCGCGGAAATTTTTTTACCGAAACATTGTTGATAGGAATTCGTAAAAATTTCCCACCGCGGGGAAGGGTTAGACTTTCCCATTTCGTAAAGAAATTCGGAAGTGATCGAACCGTAGAGATGATTGTGAAGATCCGCGTATCGTTTCATGACGTTATAAAAATCGTTGCGTTCGTATCGTTTTTCATTCTTCGTTTTCCGAAATTCTCGCCGCGACAAAATGACGATTCGGTTTCATCCGAGTTTGAAGATCTCTAACGTGGAAGAAAGTTTTTTTTGAAAATGGATGGTCAACTTGTTTCGGAATAAAATTCTGGGAGAACCGTGAGAACTCTTCATCATTTAGCTCATACTTTTTATAGAAACATTCGTCCGAGTCTTTTGAACTCGATGATCTTAAAACTCGCGGTTCCCGTCGTGTTCGGGATGCTCAGTCAAACCGTGGTTTGGGTGACCGATACGATGATGGTCGGAAGGCTCGGAAAGAATTCGATCGCCGCGATCGGGATCGGAGGAATCGCGCACTTTACGGTTCTCGCTTTTTTAATGGGATTTGCGATGGGGATTCAGGTCATCATCGCGAGACGATTCGGAGAAAAGAACGATTCCGAAATCGGTAGGATCGGAGTTACGACCTTATATATCGTTCTCGTATTCGGAGGACTTTTGTCGATCGGCGGTGCATACGCCAGCGATTGGTTGATGACCTTGCTCAATAAGGACGAGATTGTCAGAGGTTTGTCGAGCGATTACCTCTATTTTCGTTTTATAGGAACCGTATTCTTCTTTTTGCTGTTCACGACAAGAGCGTTTACGGACGGGTTGGGGATTACGACCGCCGGACTTGCGTCCATGATCATAACCTGTTTTGCGAATATATTCTTAAACTGGGTGTTGATCTACGGGAATCTCGGGTTCGAAGCGATGGGAGTCAAAGGTGCGGCGATCGCTTCTTCCTTGGCGGGAGGCGCAGGTTTGATCGCGTTTCCGTTTTACTTCTACTCGAAAGGTCTCGGAAAATATTTTACGCACGTATCTTGGAGTTTTAGTTGGGATCATTTCCGCGAGATTTTAAAAGCGAGCACCGCGCCCGCCCTTGCGGAACTTCTCAACAACGTTTCCTTTATGATCTTTACCGAGTTTGCGACCGTGGTGGGGACCACTGCATTAGCGGTTACGAATATGCTTTTCAGCACGTTGAGTTTATCGTTTCTTCCGGGATATGCGTTCGGAATTGCCGCGACTACGATTTTGGGTCAGGCCTTAGGAGCGGGAAAACCGAAACTCGCGTATCACGGAGCGTTTCGTTCCGCGTTCTTTGCCGCTTGTGTTATGGGAAGTATGGGATTGATTTTTATTCTCTGGGGAAAAGAGATGTTATCCTTTTATACGAAGGATGAGGAACTGATTCAGGAAGCCTATTCGCCGCTGGTGATCTTGGGAGTCATTCAGATCGTGGACGCGTATCATATGGTGATTGCCTGTGCGCTTCGAGGTGCGGGATTGCAGGACTTTGTGTTTCGCGCTTATACGGCCGCTTCTTATCTTGTGTTTTTACCTTCCGCGTACTTTATGGGAATTTATCTCAAAATGGGATCGACCGGATTGTGGTCCGGAATCGTGGCTTGGGTTGTGGTTCTTGCGCTCGTGTTCGTGGTTCGGTTTCGCAGAAAGGATTGGGTCCACAGCCGGGTTTAAACGGGTTTTCGCGTGAGAATCGGGCGTTAAACTTTCTTGCCAGATCCGGTTTTTGGGTTTTTCTGGTCTGAAGATGAAAAAAGCACTCATAACCGGGATCACCGGACAGGACGGATCCTATCTTACGGAGTTTCTCCTGGAGAAGGGGTATCAAGTTCACGGGATCGTCAGAAGATCCAGCATGTTCAATCGTGCGAGAATCGAACATCTCCGTGGAAACTCCAATCTCGTTCTGCATTATGGTGACTTAACCGACTCAAGTAACTTAAATCGGATTCTGGAAAAAGTGAATCCGGACGAAATCTACAATCTCGCGGCGCAATCGCACGTGGGTGTTTCCTTTGAAGTTCCAGAATATACGGCGGAAGCCGACGCGGTCGGAACACTGCGAATTTTAGACGCGATCAAGCAGATCGGAGTCAAAAGCCGTTTTTATCAAGCATCCACCTCCGAGCTGTATGGAAAGGTGCAAGCGATTCCGCAAACCGAAACGACCCCGTTCTATCCAAGATCACCGTATGCAGTGGCAAAACTCTATGCGTATTGGGCTGTCGTAAATTACAGAGAAGCGTTCGGAATCCACGCATCCAATGGAATTTTATTCAACCACGAATCACCGCGCCGCGGAGAAGGATTCGTAACGAGAAAGATCACGATCGGAGTCGCCAACCTTCTCGCGAAAAAAGGCGGACCGATCCAACTCGGGAACATGGACGCAAAGAGAGACTGGGGATACGCACCGGACTACGTCGAAATGATGTGGATGATGTTGCAACAACCCGACGCGGACGATTACGTCGTCGCGACGAACGAAACTCACACGGTAAGAGAATTCGTGGAGAAGTCTTTCGGATGTGCGGGAGTTCAGGTTCGTTGGGACGGAAAAGGCGATTCCGAAAAGGGATTCGACGCGAAGTCCGGTCAGCTTCTCGTGGAAGTGAACCCGAAATTTTACAGACCGACCGAAGTGGATATTCTCATCGGAGATCCGGCGAAAGCGAAGAAAAAGCTGGGCTGGGAACCGAAAGTGAAATTCGAACAACTCGTTCAGATCATGACCAAAGCCGATTGCGAATTGGTCGGAATCAAACTCTAAAAAATCGATTCAAGTTTTTGAATACTACGGCGGGCGTCTCCTCACTGCGTGAGGACCGAGCTTGCTCCGCGCTCTCGGTCGTCTCCTTCGGAGACGACTGCTGCGCACGCTTCGCATCTCTGACGCGGGATTGAGGGTGTGGATTTAGTAGTAGTTCCGACGGTTTTGCTTTAAAAGAAGGTCGCCCCCGCCCGAGAAAACTCAATGAGTTGCTCTCCTCGGATCGCAACTCAGGGTGGAGAGGTGGGGCTCGTGGGAAAAAACGCGTAAATTCGCTTATAACAGAAAATTCTGAAATACGCAAGTAGATTAGACACAATTCGGTTTTTTGGGAACTCTTACAAAACCGGGTATTCAGTCGTTTCCTTTTTAGATCGGTGTTCTACCAGCCCTCTCCGCCGTCCACATCGGCCCAAAGATACCACGAAAGAATCGTGCGATACGGAGAATACTTCTTCAGAAAGTGAATGATTTCCTTTTTATTGTCTTTGGAGATTCCGTAGTGTTTTTCCACGGATTTACGCAGGATCAAATCGTTGATCGAAAAATGATCCCAACGATCCAGAGCGAAGATCAATACCATCTCGGCCGTCCAAGGTCCGACTCCCTTCAAGGAACAAAGCAGATCCAACACATTCGAATCATCTAATTTACGAAGTTTTGTGTCCGTGATTTCCTTACTGGAATAAGATTCCGCGACCCGTTTGATCGTTTCGGTTTTTGCCTGGGAAACGCCGATCTTTCTCAGAGCCGTATTCGGAATTTCTAAAATACGTTCGGGAGCAGGAAGTTTCCTGCCTCCCGCAAGCGCGATCAGTCTGCGTTCGAACGTAAGCGCGACCTTGGTCGAGAGTTGTTGTCCTAAAACGGATTTGATCAAAACTTGATAAGGAGTTCCGATCGTTCGAAGTTGACAAGGTCCGACACCGTCGATCAGCTTCTTCGTGACCGAATCTTGTTTCCGCAGCCAATCGGTAGCTTTTTGAAGACGGACCTTGCGGTCTTCCGACTTTTGGGAAACCGACGATGATCCTTTCCAATCTCCGTTTTTTTTATTTTTCAAAGGTTCCGACAAGGAACGCGAAGATTGCTTGACGACGTCGGACTTTTTGGACTTTGCGGAAGCCAAAGCGGAAGAATCTTTCGGAGGATTGGAATTGGAGGAGGACGAGGACATCTCGATCAAAGAACGCGTAACGGATTACGCTCTCTTCTTGAGTTTGTTTTCCATCTGGGATTTTTTTCTGTAGATATGAACGAGTTTTTCGAGTTCGACCAAGTCGGTGCAACTGAGCTTTCCCTGATCGAGTTTGATCCATTTGTTTTTGGTCAAAAGATCGAGAACGAGATTCTCATCCTTAGGATACGAAAGACCTACCATTTTGATTAAGTCCTTCGTGCCGATTTCGAAGTTATACGAAACTTTCGGAGCGATCTTGATTCGGTTCTTTTCGACGAGGGTCAAAAGAGTATCCGCGATTCTTCCTTGAGGATCGTTGATCATCAAGTTCGCGAGCTGCTTATATGCGGTCCAAATTCTTTCCGAAAGAAGGGTAATTAAACGGGTTGCGAGCTGAGGTTGAGCCTTAACCATTCCCTCGAAGTTCGCTTTGTTGATCGCTAGAAGTTGAACGTTTCCCCAAGCGATCGCGGAAGCGGATCTCGGTTTGTTGTCCAAAAGCGCCATCTCGCCGAAGATATCTCCGTTCTGAAGAACGGCGAGCAATACCTCGTTCTTATCCACGATCTTGGTGATCTTCACCTTACCGTTTTGAATGATATACAGTTCTCGGCCGGGTTCGTGCTCGCAAAAGATCATCTCGTTGTCCGCATACATACGGTTGAACTTGGTAAGATCGATCGCAGGAGCCTGCATCGGTTGGTTCATCGTTTGGAGTTTCAGTTTTGCCTGAGTCGCAAACGGACCGTTCGGAAGATATTGAAGATATTTCTGGAAAGCATACGCCGCGTGCGGGCTGTTCTTCTGGTTGAAGTAGTTTTCTCCGATATTGTAAAGTTCGTTCGGATCTTCTTCCACAGCGGAACGGAAGGTCAGACGAGTGATCGTCTGGTCGAACTGACGGAGTTTCATGGAGAAGTAGCGGATGATTTTCATCGCTACGGGAGTATTTCTTTGAATGAGGGTTCCGAATTGATCGTAACTCACCTCTATCACCGAAACGTCGGTGAGTGCCACTGCAGACTCGATCTGCGCGTGTTGGCTCATCGCCGCAACGACGCCGAAAAAGTCTCCCGGGCCTTGAACGGAATTCGGATCTTCACCGACAACGGGGTTTTCCCGACCGATTTTAACCTTCCCTTCTCGAATAATAAAGAAGCTAGGAGAATCCTTTTTGCCCTCTACAATAATGTAGGAGCCCTTCTGGAAATTAACGATTTGGAAGATCCCTGTGGACATGCTGTTGTGTTAGTATTTTTTTTGAAAATCAGAGTTCAACTGTTTTCATTATCGGAATTTGCGAATCAAATCTCGAAAAAAAGAGCTACTTTTCTCCGCATTCCGACATTTCCGTCTTAGAACCGCTTAAAATCTCCCATTCGGAGAGTTCCAGAGCTGCTTTTTCGGCGAGTTCTCGGGAAAAAGACTGGGTACAGATGGATTTAAAGACGTCTCTCGCTTTGTTTTCTTCCCCGATTTCAAGATAGAGTTTACCGGCTTCGAAAAACGCGTTCAAACCCTGGGAAGAAGTGGGTTCTTGAGAATATTGCTGTAGATTGATTTCCAGAACCTTTTCCGGACGACCGAGCCTCGAGTAATTGTTCTTTAAGACTTGATACGCCTTATTCTTAAACTTGCTCGAAGGATAAAGAATCAGAAAACTTTTGATTTCTTCAATCGACTTGTGGAACTTGCGGTCCTTATAGGCTTCTTCCGCGATTCGCAATAGGTTTTCAGCCTGGGTTTCTTGAAGGGGACTCGCCTCCGATAACAAAGAACCGGAAAGCGAAATCCATATTAAGAACAAAACAATCGGAAAGACGAAGAATCTTTTTGCCTGCAAGATAAACTCCGGAGGAAAGATCCCCCATTAAAGATTATCTGCAGGTTTTCCGAAAAGGTTGATTACTTTTTCTTGTCGATTGTCTTGCGATGGTGTTCGCAAAGTCTGTAGAGTTTGCCGGAGGAAGGGTTCTTTTTGGAGACTTTCGTTCCGCATACGATACAAAGGCCGTTGTTTCTTCTTCTTTGATATAAAAGTTGAACTCTTTCAGCGCCTGACAGATTATATTTACTAACCTGTATTCTGAATCCTTTATATAGATAATTTCCCACTGCCTCAAGGGATTGTGTTTTAACCCCTGATACCAGGGACTCAAGATCGTCGTTCGAGATTTTTTTCGGTTTCATACAGTTCTTTATGACGAATTCGCCTAATTAAAATTACAGAAAAAAGTTAACGTTGCATCATTTTTTATTTTGGCCCGGAAAAAAATGAAACATCTTTTTAACGCAAACGCAAATTAATAGCCAATCATTTGAAATAATTTTTTTCCTAAATGAAAGCGTGAAGAAACGGGGTCATCGCTTCATCGAGTGGGTCCGTATAACGGGTTAAAACGACCGACCGGTGGTCGGTTCATCAAATTATTTGAATTTAGAATCGAGTATTAGGATCGTTTGATTCTTCTAAACCGGTGAAAATCGGCTAAAAGCTTGCAAAAACGAATGGATCTCTTAAAATTAAGGAATCTCTTTTTGAAATAGAAAGTAAGGAGGTTTGTCTATGAAGAATGAACGTTTGTATTCCAACGAACCACGTCGGAAGGACATCTCAAAACAAAAACAAGTTCCTAAGAATCTAAATTTTGTATATAGGGTATTTTACCCTATGCTCGTTCTTTCGATCCTCTTCTCCGCTACAGATTGTAAAAAAAGCGCAAAGGACAAAGTCCAAAAGATATTATCCGATCATCAAATCCCCGTGGAAGAAAAAATCCGCCAGTCCTCCTTTCTATTGTTAGGGGATCGCTTGAAGGAAATCGAAATTTCTCCGGGAGTTTCGCCTGACGGAACCACTACGGACTCGGTGCGGGTGACTCTTGCCGTGGGAGGAAATTCCGCCCTTACGTTCCTGGGACAAAAAGAATATAAGGAAAGAATGAAATTGGAAGTCGCTTTGTTGTCCTTTCGGCTCTTGCAAACGTTGAAGGATCTTCCGATCGAAAGCTTTCGAGTGAGCATCGTAAAACCCTATTACGTGAAAAATTCTCCGAACGATTCCGTGGAGGAGTTCGAGGTGTTCCGCGCGAAAATGGAAAAGAATTCCATCGTACAGATTCGAGGATTTGATTCCGTGGATTCTTTTGCGGCCGATTCCTACGATTCTCCCGAGCCGGCGGTTTTGGACGTAATGGTTCAGATCGTTCAATCTTGGAAGGTCGAACTCGACGAATTGAATCGTGTGGAAGTGAATTGATCCTTCGGCACATACTCGGTATTCGAATTGAATCGAAATGAAATCGATCGAGAAGTTGCGGTTGATTTCAGTTCGGTTTAAATCGGTCGATTTCGTGCACGCCGAACGAAGGCACCTCGTTCGGATTTTCATTTCGGTTTATATTCGGGTCTTACAAGAGACGAATTCTTCGATTATAAATTTTAATTCGGAGAAAACTTCCGTTTATAAATCCCAATCTTAAAAAAAGATTCTTCCGTAAACCCCGTAGTTTCGGCGTTCGTGAGTGTTTGAGTGAAGGTCTATTTCCGAAATACCGACCGTGTTTCAATATCCCGAATCGGAATATTTTATATATTTTGAATATTCGTAAAATATGTTGTACAAATTAAAAAATTCGGGACTTCCGACAACCGACTCCGTTTTTTGTTCGCATTATTTTTACGTTTACGGCCTATGAATCCGAATTTGAAAAAGGAGGTTTTGCATGCTTTTTGAAAAAGAAAATTCGGAAGCTCAGGATTTTAAAAACATACTGACCAATGAGGAAGTGCGGAAGCTGATCGATGCCGCCCGGAACAATCCGGATCATTACGTCTGGATTCGATTTTTGTTTTTGTTCGGTTTAAAACCGGAGGAACTCGTTTCGATCCGTTGTTCGGACGTGAATTTGGAAACGAGAATATTACGAATTCGTGGATTCGATTCCGGGAAGGATCGGTTTTTGGACGTTCCTTTTTGTTTGTTCAAAGACTTTTATGCGATGACAAAGGGTAAAAAACCGGAAGAATTCTTATTCAGCGGTAGAAACGGCAAGTTGCATCGCAAGACGATTCAGAAACTTCTTCAAAAATTAAAACGAAAAACGGGAATCGAAGTCAACATTCCTAAAATCAGAAGAACAATCGCCGTAAGAATGGAAGCATCGGGGGTATCAATCCGATTTATCACAAACTTTCTGGGATTTAAAACAAGACGCGCGACCTATAAGTTGATCGGGAAAAATCCGAAGTCCGAACCTGTAAAAATATTTCCATTGGATGAAATTCTAGAGATTGGAGCTTAAAAATGAGTTGTAAACGCGTTCCGAAACCTTAATTTAGTCCTAATTCTCCAAAAGGAAGCCATCTTTGGAAATCAAAACGAAAAAGATCGGTAAGCACACTCTGGTTGCGCTCAACGGTAGACTGGATATCGGACATTCCGACGAAGTCGAAGCGAAACTACTGGACGATGTTCAATCCGGACAGGGTGATATCTTAATCAACCTGGAAAACATTTCTTACATTTCATCCTCCGGGATTCGTATCTTCGTAGGTATGGTCCGGGAATTGGAAAAGCAGGGAAGAAAGTTGAAACTTTGCTGTATCACTCCTCCCGTAAAAAAAGTATTCGATGTGGTCGAACTCTTAGATCTGTTTGAAGTGTACGAAACAGAAAGTTCCGCTCTCGATTCGTTAACCTAAAATCCGGGATCTTCCCGGATTTCCACTCGGGTCTATGTCCCGGAACTCACTCGCCTCCATCTCCACAAAAGCAACCCCTTGGGTTCTTTTGGTCCTTTTCCTTGCTCTTCTTATCTGGATTCCCTCCAACGATCGACTTGAGTTTCCTCCGGTTTGGCCGGACGAGGTGCTTTTCTTTTCCCCTTCTCAGGACTTTGCCGCATTCGGAACGTTACGAACGCAAGTGCTGGAAGGTTTGATTCCCGGGATGGAAGAAATCACGCTATGGATGCCTCCGCTCTATTTTTTAACCGGCGGAATTTGGATGAAATTCGTTTTACCGGGAATCGTAGGGCTTCGGCTTTTTACTCTTGTCACCGCTGCGGTTTCGATTCTGATCCTTTACGGAATTTTAAAGCGAACCGGATTTTCCGCGTTATCCGCTTTATTCTCCTGTTTGCTGCTCGGAACCGATCTATTGTTTTTACGCGTAGGTACGATGGCGAGAATGGAGATGCTTTGTCTTCTCTTCGCATTAACAAGTTTGTTCTTTTTGATTCGCACGGCGCTCGACGAAGAACCCGAAGTCATACATTGGGCGGAAGCGTTGTTGTCCGGAATATTTTTGGGTCTTTCCTTTCTTTCGCATCCTTTCGGCTCCGTCTTCGGAATTCCGGCCTTGTATCTTCTCTGGAAAAGGAAGTCCTTATTGGCTCCTTTGTTTTGGATAGGCGGATTGATTCCCCTTGCGGTTTGGATCGTTTGGTTGTTTCCACATTGGAATCTATTTCTGTTTCAATTCGGACTTCAGTTCGGAAGAAAGAAGGAACTCTTTTCCGTATTTTCGATTTTAACGAAGATCAAAATTCTGATCGGCGGTTATGAAAATCCGGGAGTCAGGATTCTATTTTATATTTTTCTCTTGGCCGGAATCGGAATCAATCGCAGACTTTTAAAGGAAAAGAAGGAACGTTTTCTTTTTCTCGCGGTTTGGATTTTGGGAACGCTCGTCTTTCTCTTTTTATCCACCGAATTCTATTACGTGATGTATTTGACGATTCCGCTTTCCGCGTTAGGCGGAATTCTACTCGAAGAATCGGATCGCAAACGCGTGATCTACGTGGGTTCCGGGCTTTTGTTCTGCAACCTGATCGTTTTGTTTTTGGCATATCGAAAAGTCGGCTTCGTAAATCCCGAGTTCGATCTTGGAAAGAAATTTTCCGAGGAAATCGGAGCGGAACTCAAGTATTCGAAAAAAGTTTATTTGCAGGCGATTCCGGACCCGTATTTTTATCTGCGCGAAAAATATCCGAACCAGCAGATTCTGGAATTCATACCGGGAGAACTTCCGGTTCCATCGGAACTGTTTTCCGGAACCCTCGATTCGATCGATACGTTCGTATTCAGCGAAGGAACGAAACGAAACGAAACGGTGGAGAATTATCTGAAAGAGAACGCTTCTTCCTTTTACAAAAGAAACGTGTCCGTTTCGCCTTCGACGACGAGAAAACTCGTGCGCGCTCAGGCGGAAATTTATCTTCGGAAGAAGAAATGAAATCTTCCGGGTTTCGAAACATTCTTCCGATTTCGAATATTCTATTTTTCTTATTTTGTGCGTGTGTCGGAAAGGAACAGGATCAACAAGGACTTTCTTCCCTTTTGCCGTTGGCAGGTCCGCTCTTGAAAGTGGGGATCATCGGAGATTCTCTTTCCCAAAGATCGGACGGGTTCGGTTTAAGGGAGAAATTGGGTACCAGGTTTACGGTCACGGATTACGCCGTTTCCGGCCGAGACGTTCCCGGATGGATTCAATCCATCGGAACGGCCTTAACGGAGACGCAAGACATTCTGATCGTGGAACTTGGAACGAACGACGTTTCGGGTTATCCCACGGATCAATTTTCGGGAAACTACGAAACTCTTTTGAATCGGATTCACGCACAGAGCAACGCCGCGGTTTTAGTGACGGTTCTTCCGCCGACGATTTCACCCGGATATAGAACGAATATTCTTCAGATCAATTCCTACCTAAAAAGTCTGAGTCCGCGATACGCGATCGCGGATATGGAAACCGTTTTTTTGGAAACGGAAAAGACGATTCCCTTGTATCCGCAGATCGACCCGATTCATCCGAATCCGGCGGGTTATGATCTGATGGGAACCGTCTATGCGGACGCGATCCGAAAAATCTACGTCCGCTGACGGTCCTGAATTTTCCGCTATCAATATTATATTCGTTAATCTGAATATTCGCAATTCAGAATAGACGGATTAAAGACCTGCGCGATATACAGTCTTCCCTCGAACGGAATCGCGGTGCTTCCCGCGGAAATCAGGGATCCGTCCGTTGCGAACACTTCCTCAAAACTTCCGTCCGGGGAAATCCGAAACACCTGGGTCGGAGCGAGGTAGTCCGGGTTCTTCGCGTGTCTCAGAAATTTGTATGTGGAACCGTGACCGACAACGAAGATTCTCCCTTTCGAATCCAACTCAAGATTGTCCGAACCGGAATTGATCCGAATTTGACGCGCTTCTCCGAGAACCGGTTTTCCTTGTTCTCTGCGGATCGGAAATTGAAACACGCTCTGATCCATGTATCCCGATCTGTATAAGAATTCGTTTCCTTTCGCATCGGGAGCATACAGAATTCCGTTTCCGTAAGAAAGCGGATTTCCGAGGTTCGACCAGGTTTTGCCGTCATAGTAGGCAATTTCACCGCGTTTGAGTCCGAACAAATCGTCCCAAAGATAACGCAGAAATCCTCCCGATCCGTGGTCGTTGGAAAGATAGATTTCGTTTTCGGAAGCGACGGATAGATCGTTCGGGCTCGTGATCAACGGGTCGGAAAGAGTTCCGACATGAGACCAAACCGCGTTCTTGCGTTCGAAGATTTCGACCGTATGGATTTTGTATAAAGTAGGATGAGAGATCACGTAAAGTCGGTAAACGTCCTTTGTTTTCAGCAGACTCATTCCGTGAGGTCGGAACTCCGGCGGAAATTTCACGGGCAATTCCTTAGGCACGGAAGAATTCTTCAGATCGATCCAATAGATCTTACCGGTTTGATCGGAGATTCTTCGTTCGTGGCTGGAAATATAAAGAATCCGTTCTTCTTTATCCAAGGCCAGGTCTTCCGGGCCGGGAAGCCCTTCGATTCGCGTGCAGGCGGCCGCAGTAGGTCCGACGGCTTTGATATCCGCGCCGCAGTTTGTAAGGCTTATCGCCGAGGCGAGAAGCAAGAAGAGAATGGTTCCAAGAGAAATACCCGAGGAGTTCCTACAAGTTTCAGTTCGTTTTAGCAAATTAGGTCGTTTCATATCGTTTTACGGCCTCCGAACATCCCGGAAAGTCTCGGCTCGGGCAAGGAAAAAAAGCAAAAAAGTGATTGCTATTTTTATGCACTGCACAAAAATAGCAACAGAGATCCTCGAAAACAAATTGAGGGGTTGCTGTATGGAAAATAAGAAATTAAACGACATAATCAATGCAGGAATCGGGGCCGTTCAAACTTCTCGCGAGATTTTCGATAAACTCGTGGATGATCTGAACGAAGGCAAAGAAAAGATCGAAGAGAGATTCGATCAGTTGAAGGCTCAGGGCGAAAAGGACATGAGCGACAACGCGTTGAAATTAAAAGTCAATTTAGCTTGGGGTTTGGTCCGTTTCGAAGAGATTCGGGACAATATTCTCAATCATTTTATCAAGAAATAAGGTCTTTGCTAAAGCGAAGTTCCCTGTTTCTTGCTCTCTGGGTTTTAATTTCCGCCGGAGAGATCGATTCTAAGGAAATTACACTATTCTCACACTTCACTGACTCCTCTCCTCGAATTGCCGGGGAGGGGAATCTTCTCAAACAAAAATTCACTCCGGCTTCCACGTTTAAGTATTGGATCACTCTTTTCTTATTGGAAAGAAATTTAATCGGACCCGCGTTTAAAAGAACGAGCGACGAAGCGCATATCCCGAACGTTCCTCGCGATCTGACTCTGCGGGAAGCGATGTATTATTCCTCCAATTCTTTCTTTCTCGCTTTTTTCGAGGAAAATCCTCAGCTCTACGAAGAACTCGAAGATTTCTTGTTTAGGATCGGTTACGTCCCGGAAACATTCAAAAAACATTATTTAGATAAAAAGAATATCTATTTTTCTGAAGCGATTCAAAAATCCCCCGAAGAACAACACGAATTTCTGCTCGAGTTTTTAAAAGACGAAGGAAGATCCAAAGGAGTTTCTCCTGAAACGTTTCGACGCTGGAAAGAAGCTGCGTTTTGGTCCGAATGCGATTTTCAAAATTCGATCGTTTACGGAAAGACCGGATCTCTCCGCGGATCGTTTTGGTTTTTGGGATTTTTGGAAAAGAAACAAAATCTTTGGCGGAGATGGATCGCAAACGCGCCGAAAGAATATTCCGTAATTACGGTTTTGCAAACGGGAGAAGGCGTTTCGAGAGAAACGGCGATCGATTCTTTTTATAGAACCGCGGGTTGTAAGAGATGAGATCGTTTCGGAAACTTTAAAAATGTTGTTCGATCGAAATCTTTAGAATCATTTGTATTAGGCGGGTCGCGACTTGAATTCGATTGGAGGTCGGTGCGATTTTTCAGAACGAAAGAAAAGACAAATCGAAATAAGAAACGACGAAGATCAGAATCTCGGAGTGACTGGATTCGAACCAGCGACCCCTTCCCCCCCAGAGAAGTGCGCTACCACTGCGCTACACCCCGATTCTTTACTATACAGTAATGATTTCCGAAAAGGTTCTTCTGTAAACTTAAAAAACGGAAGAGGTCAGCAGAGAAAATCGGGACAGATAAACCAGATGATCTGACCGTCTAAAAATTTTTCTCTAGGAACGTTGACTGCGAGAGCGGAGCCGGGAGAAAAAAGAAAACTCTTGCCCACGCCCGTGATTCCCAAAAGTTTTTCGGCAAAGATGGAAACGTCCGGACTATGTCCGACCAAAAGAATCGTATCCGAGTTCGAGTATTCGCGGATCATAGGACAAACGCGGGACATGTCGCTTCCCGCTTCCAAATAATCCAACGATTCGGTTTCCTGTTCGGGATGAAGAATGTCCGTATAAATTTTTGCGGTGTCCTTGGTTCTTTCGTAAGGACTGTGATAGATCTTCGTGATTTTGAAACCGGTCTTGAGAAAATTCGCCATCTTCCGTACGTCGGCTTGTCCCTTCTGTGTGAGAAGTCTTGAACGATCGGTTCCATCGGGAGAAGTCGTTTCCGCTTCCCCATGTCTAGCAATAATAATCTTCATGTTTCCCAGAGGATTGACAGGGAATGATTCCCGAAAATCATTGATCCTTCTCTAGTTGGAACCTTCGTTTGCAGAAAAGGTCCAACGTATTTATATTCTGAAAGCTTGTCCCGAAGATCGGATTCTTTTTATAAAGTTCCGCGTTACGACCCATCCCTTACGGAGGATAGGATTCGCCTTTGGGACGGTTTTAGAAAAGGCTCTGATTCCAAGGAAAAGCGCATGTCCGAATTTGCAATTGAAATCGATTCGATTCGAAAAAAATACAAGGAACAAAATGCTCTCAGAGGCGTATCCTTTCGAGTTCCCCAAGGTTCCGTCTTTGGGCTCTTAGGTCCGAACGGCGCCGGAAAGACGAGCTTGGTTCGAATCCTCATGGGATTCTCCAAACAAACCGAAGGAAGCTTTCGTTTATTTGGACTTCCGTTTTCACCTCTTTTGCGGAAAAGAATCGGTTACCTTCCTGAAAAAGTATCCATCCCCGGTTTTTTAACGGGAGAAGAATTCTTAACCTTCTCCGCAAAGTTAGCCGGAATTAAAAACGCTTCGATCCGGGAAAAGTCTAAGTCTCTTTTGGAAAAGACGGGAATCGCGGACGCCGCCGATAAAAAAGTTTCCGGTTATTCCAAAGGAATGCTGCAGCGTCTCGGACTTGCGTCTGCTTTGATCGGCGATCCCGAACTTTTGATCTTGGACGAACCGGGTTCCGGTTTGGACCCGAAGGGTTATATCGATTTCCGCGAAACTCTCGTCGAAGAAAACAAAAACAAGGGCACAACCGTATTATTAAATTCTCATAGACTTTTGGAAGTGGAGAAGGTCTGTCACGAAATCGGAATTCTCAACTTGGGAGCTCTCGCCGCTCTTGGACCTCTCGAATCCTTGAAGGAAGGGAAAAATCGGATTCTTCTGAAAGTGGAATCCGTAACTCCCGAATTGGATTCGTACATCCGTAAAATCTCCTCCGAACAAAAAGTTACGGAGAATCAGATCGAGTTTCTTCCGCAGAACGGAATCGATCTGAAACGAATCCCCGCGGAACTTGTGGACTTAGGAGCGAACATCTTGAAATACGAAAGAACCGTCGAATCTCTCGAAGAGGTTTTCTTAAGAGTCACCGGAGGAAACGATGAATAATCTCCTCTCCCAATTTCAGGATCAGTTTCCGAAAATCTTTTCGATCGCGTTTCTGACTCTGCGCGAAACTCTCCGCAAACGGATCGTATATTTCATTTTTATAATATCTGCTTTGTTTCTGTTTTTGAATTTCACGTGTCAGATTCAGATCGGCGGACAGGATCAATCCGGAAATCCGGATTTTCAGATCTACATCGTCTTCTTGTTTTTCGCGTTTTGGAACACGGTTCTGGCCTTGTTTCTTCCGATTTCCCTTTTGGGTGAAGAGTTGGAAAACAAAACTTATATTCCGATTCTTTCCAGACCGGTTTCTCCTTTGACATACGTCTGCGGAAAATCCTTGGGAGTTCTCGCTCTCATTTTCGCGAACGGTGTTTTTTTGATCGGAACGTATCTCGTAAAACAGGAGTTCGGCGGAGGGGCGCTTTCCTGGGATCTTTTAAAGGCCTGTCTTACGATGTTTTTCGTTTTTTACTTTCTGATTCTTTTCGGATTCGTGGGAGTTCTCGCTTTCGGTAAGAACGCGGCGTTTTTCGGAGGTCTTGCGCTTTTGGTTTTTACGACCTTTCTGGATTTGTTCATCTACGAATCCGCGGCCGCGAGCATGGTGCAAACCTCGGATCTGAAAAAACAAATTCTCGAGATTTTCTATTGGATTCTCCCGCAGGAAGGAACGGTGTTCTTTTATTCGAGTTCTCTTCTTGCCAAGAGTCTTTCTCAGGTTCATTACTACGGAGAATATTCTCTGATTCAAATCGGCGTTTGGATTCTTCTGAGTTTCGTTTTAGCAAAAGTTATTCTGGACAGGAAAGAACTCTAAACGAAAAGTACCGGTTGACAAAACTTTAAAGAGTCATAATTCTACCTTGGGTCGGCTACGCCGGCTCGGGTTGGTATTGGAAATCGGTACATGAAGATTCAATGGTTTCACTATGAAAAGGAGGGTTACTTTCTCTCCGTCAAAAACCTGAACGAACCGATCGAATCGCTCAATCCTCTTTATCTTAGAATCACCCACCTCAACCGAAACATCGACAAGATCATCAGCTTTCTGCTGGATCGTTATCTTCAGTATCTCGATATCACTCCGCTTCGGGAATGTATATTTTCCATTTTGAGAGAAACGATCATGAACGCGGTCAAAGCGAACCAGAAGCGGGTCGTTTTTAAGGAAGCCGGTTTGGATATCAACGATCCGAGCCAATACGCGACCGGAATGGAGAAGTTCAAAGAGGAACTGATTTCCAAAAAGGATCTTTATACGGACCTTCTCGAACAGAACGGATTACACGTTCTCATCACGTTCGGCTTCAATCAGAATAGTTTTCTTCTAAAGGTCACGAACAACGTGAGCATTCTCCCGGAAGAGGATCAAAGGGTTCGGGAAAGAATTTCGAAAGCGCACACATACAACGATCTTTCCGAAATTTTCGAAAATCACGGGGACGAATCCGAAGGCGCCGGGCTCGGACTTGCGATGTCGCTTTTGATGTTGAAGAACGAAGGGATCGAAGGCGATTCGTATCGGATCAAATCGGAGGAAGGAGTTACGTCCGCGTATATCAAAATTCCTTTCGGTTTTAAAAAGAGAAACATCAACCTTCAGAAGACGGGAGAAATCCTTTCCGAGGTGGATACGCTTCCCACCTTTCCGGACAACGTAAATCAGATCATGAGTCTGATCAACAAACCCGATTCTTCCATTCAAAACATCACCGAGCTGGTGGGCCGGGACGTATCATTATCTACGAATATTCTAAAATTAGCGAATTCGGCCTCGTTTTCTCAGAGAACCCGTGTGGAAAGTTTGGAAGACGCGATCAAGGTGATCGGTTTGTCCGAGTTGAACAGCATTCTTTTGAGTCTCGGAACCAAAAAGATTCTCGAGGAACGATACAAAGAGTTCGAAGCGATTTGGGAACGTTCCAGTTTGTCCGCGTTCATCTGCAGACGTCTTGGGGAAAGAATGGGCTGGAAAAAACAGACGATCACCGTGCTGGTCTGTGCTGCGCTTTTGCACGACGTGGGCCGGGTGATTCTTCTTTCTTTGGAACCCGAGATTTCGGGGAAGATCTCCGAGATATTAGGGAATCGATCCTTTCCTTCTCCGTTGACCTTGGAGGAAGCCGCATTAGGAATTTCGCATACGACTCTCGGGGGAATGATCTGCGAGAAATGGAATTTTTCGGATACGATCCGAGTCTCCGCGGAAATGCATCACAGGCCGCTTTTGGTCAAAAAGGAATTTCAGGACGCGGTGTTTTCGATTTATCTTTCCGATATGATCATCGACATATCGCAGGGACTCGCCGACTTTTCCCTGATTCAAACAGTCGTGCTTCAGCATTTCGGTTTTAAAAAGGAACCCGAGTTCGCCGAGTTCATGGAAAAAATCCTTCAGGAATACAAGGATTTCAATAAGAAGTCCTGAAACCGTGCGGTTTCCGATGACTTACGTTACATTCAAAATTTTTAATATGTAGGCCGAAAGAAATTCGGCCGCCTTATGAAACTCCCGCGCCTGCAATTCTTCCGGACGTTTGTCGAGATCGATCTCCGCTTTTTCCAAAGCCTGAAAACATTCCGAACGAAACGATTCCTCCGAAAAAAGTTTCGACGTTTGCACTTCGTTCGGAAGGGAAGCGATCGGCGCGTCCCGAAAGGAAGAAGTTAGTTTTTTTCTTTTTCCCCAAAAGGCGGTTCTGCAAAGACATTCGAGCGCGGTAAAACCGAATTCATTCGGAAATACCGGAGCGGCTTTGAATTCTAAGATGGAAGAATCCACGTTCGGTCTCGGATAAAACGCTCCGGCTTTGATATCCTTTTTCAAACTCCAATTTCCGTAAGCGGAAAGATAAAATCGGATCGAAGAAGGTTCGTTGGAAATTCGTTTCGCGAATTCTTTTTGAACCAAGAACGCCGCGCCTTTGAGTCCTTTCAGATTTTTTACGGCGCTTAACGTAAGTTCCGAAGAGATGTAGTAGGGAAGATTTCCGAAAAGATAAACCGACTCTCGGGAATATTCGGGAAGAAAATCGAGCGCGTCTCCTTCTCTCAGTTCGAACTCGGGAAGATATTCCCGAAGCCAGTTCGCATATACGGGATCGATTTCAAAGAGCGTCACCGGTCTTTGAAATTCCAAAAGCCCGTGCGAGATTGCGCCGAGTCCCGGGCCGATTTCCAAGATTCGATCGATGCGCGTAACAAGGTCGGAACTCAGACAGGAAAGGATGGTTTGGATCGCGTTGGGATCGATTAAAAAGTTCTGTCCCCATTTTTTCAAGGGCGCGGAGGATCTTGACTCCAGAAATTTCCGGATCTCAGTAACCTTCCGAAATGGGTATTCTCTGGAGCTCATCTTTTTCCAGAAACACCCAACTCTCCGAAAGCCCAAGCAGTTTTCGGTTTTGATTCCAGACTTCCGCCTTGTCTTTGCCGCCGAAAGGAGTTTCCAAAAGAATCCAGCCTCGGCCCGTTTTCGTTTTTTGGGAAAGCGAAAACAGCGAATCCTTCTTCGTATGAAAGAATACGATTTTGGATCCGTTCCAAAGCGAAATCTCCCGAATCGGCGGCGACCTTTGAAGGGGAAAACGACCCGCTGCGGTCCACAGTTCCGGGTTTTGTCCCGCGTAGAGGATCGACGTTTGAGAACGGTTCTTCAAACAAGAGAAAGCCCAAATCAAACAGGATTCGTCCTCCACAAAAACGCGGTTCAAGGGAGAATCCGTTTGCGATTCGCAAAATTTTTTTTTGGATTTTTGAAACGCCTTGGAAATCGTCTTGAATCCGTATTTGCACTTTCCCGAAAAGATAAGGGAATCTCCGTTTCGTAAGATAAAGAAGAATCGATTGTAAATGAGTTTCGTTTCGTTCGGAAACAGATCGGGAGAACGATACAAAAGAACGTGAAGTCCGATCGTAAAAACGAGGAACGATCCGCAAAGAATCGAATCGATCGTTTTCACGGAAAAGGTTCTCTTTTTTGAAAACGATTCTTTTGAAAGTCGGGATCGGAAAGAAAATTCTGAATTTTGAATGTTCTTATTTGCATCCGTTTTCAAGCGGAGTTTTTCCAAAAGCCATGCGAAAGCGAACACTTCGATGCAGAGTAAAACCCAGCCCGAAATTCCGATCGCCGCCGCGTCTCCCATTTCCCTGTAAAAACCCAGAGGTTCGGAAAGACGCTCCGAAAGATAAGCAAGAATAAAGATTAAGAATTCCGTAATGGACCAAAGCAGTTCGTTTAACAACGGAACGCCGGATTCCTGAACGCAGATGGAAAGATACAGAATCGGAAGAAGAATTCCCGCCAAAGGAACCACGAGCAGATTGAGTAGGATGGAACCGAAACTAAAAGAACCGAACGCAGACAATAAAACCGGCATGGTTCCGAGTCCGGCGGAAAAAGAGATCGATAGATTCTCCTTAAAAAAGAAGGAAAACCGATTCTCATCCGAAAGAAAGCGGAACAAGATCCGGATCGGATTCGAAAAAAGGAATATACCCGTTACGGCTCCGAACGAAAGAGAAAAGGAAACCGAATGAAATCGCAGCGGATCCGCGATCCATACGATCCAGGCCGAACCGAGAAGCAGATCGATCGGACGGAGTTTCCGGTAGAACAATCCTTGCAGGAGAAGCATTCCCGCAAAGATCCAAGCTCTTGCGAGGGAAACGGGATAACCGAGGGCGGAAAGATAAAGAAATCCGGTCAGCAACGGAAGGATTCTCGGCAAACGATGTCCAAGTATCGGAATTAAATTGAGAAGTCGAAATTGAACTCCCATCAGAATTCCAAGGTGCAAACCCGAGGCAGCGAACAAATGAAGAATTCCTCCTTCTTTCGCTTTCTCTTTGAAGTCTTTGGAAAGTTGTTTTGCTTCTCCGAAGAGTAAGCCCAACGCGATTCGATCGGCGTTCTTTTCCAAAGAGGCTTGTTTTAAATCGAATAGAACGCGTTCGCGAAATTCGTTCTGAAAGATCGCTTCCGGTTCGCCGAAGATCGTTCTTCGTTGCGGAGAAGATCCGGTTTGAGATCGATGCCGTTTTGTTTGGTTCGAGTATCGGTTCCGATTCTGACCGGGCGTTTTGGACGCCACCGAATTCGAACGTGATTCGGTGGTTACTGCGGGAGCGGGTCGTTCGAATTTCTCCGAATCGTTCCGAAACCGTTCGGGAAAAAACGTTAGGATAATTACATAAAATAAAATTCCAAAAATAGAATATTCGGAAATTCGAAATCTTGGTTTGAGAAACAATCTCGCCGAAAAGATCAAAAATAAGATTCCGACCGCAAGGAGGACGTGGTTCGGAAAAAGAAGGTTTGTTACGACCCCTAAGAGGGAGCCTAAGGAGAATTTGGAAAATCCGGAACAAGGAACCCAGTCTCGAAACAGTTTTTTCATACCCTAGACGGTTCTTGAAACCGTCGCTCAGGTCGTCGTTTCGGAAAAAATGGAAAGCTACGGGTTCTTAAAAACGATACATTCCGAGAGCGGAACGCACTTGATCCAAAACCGCGGTGATGGTCTTCTGCGCTTTTTCTTTCCCTTTTTTGAGAGCTTCTTCCGCGTAGGATTTGTCAGCCCCGATCTTTTCGCGTTCTTTTCGATACGGAGCGAAGTAATCCAGCGTATCCTGCAGAAGTTGCTTTTTTAAATCCCCGTATCCGGTTCCCGGAGTTAGAAACTTTTGTTTCAGGGCTTCTCTTCCTTGTGCGTCGAGAAAAAGGGAATGAATCGCGTAGATATGACTTTTGGAAGGATCTTTCGCTTCGTCGACTCCGGCGGAATCGGTCATAATCGACATTATGGATTTCTTAAGTTCTTTTTCGGAATCGAAGAAGTTGATCGTATTGCCGTACGACTTGGACATTTTTTGTCCGTCCGTTCCCGGTACGAGCGCGGTCGCTTCGTCGATTTCCGGTTCGGGAACTTTGAAAACGGGACCGACTTCGCGGTTGAAGCTCGAAGCGATGTCTCTCGCGTATTCAAGATGCTGTTTCTGATCCTTCCCGACGGGAACTCGATCGCTGTTAAAACCGAGAATGTCCGCGGCCATCAAAACGGGATAAAAGAAAAGACCGCCTCTCGGATGAAATCCTTTCGCGACCTTGTCTTTAAAAGAATGCGCGAGCTCCAATTGATTTACGCTGATCGAATGACTGAGATACCATGTGAGTTCGGTCACTTCGGGAACGGAAGATTGCAGCCAAAACGTGCAACGATCGGGATCGATTCCGAGCGCTAAAAAATCGCAGACGGCGTTGTATGTATTTTCCTTTTGTTTCTCTTTTGATGAGAAGGTGGTCAAAGAATGAAGATCCGCTACGAAACAAAATAAGTCCGTTGTTTCCTGATATTCTTTGAGTTTTCGAATGACGGAGAAAAAATTTCCTAAGTGAAGTTTGCCGGAGGGTTGGACTCCTGTAAGAATCCTCATGATTCCTCCATCCTTGTAGTTTCGTAAGCTTTACCAGCAAGCCTTTCGTATTCTTTCATCAATGAGCTGAGTTCCGCGTCTATTTTTTTGTGTAATGTCAGTTTGGTGATCGTGAATTTGTCCTTGTAGATCACGGCGTAGTTGTACAGAAGTTTTGCCATTTCCAAGAAGACGAAATCGAGCGTCTTTCCGTTCAATCGATTTCCCGAAACCACCGTCGAGTCGCAGTACGGAATGAATCTATGGAGAATTTTGATTTCTTCGATCACCTTTTCTTTGGAAACCAAAACCCGTTCGTTCAGCTTTCCGGAAGATTCGTATTGTTTAGCGAGGAGATGATTCTCCACGATGATGTTGATCTTTTCCGCGAACTTGCCCATAAACGCAGCGGCGTCTCCGAGAAGTTTTAAAAGATTCTGAGTGATCTGATCTTCGACTCCGGCGGTTGAAGTCGTATGTTCGTTGTAAGTCGCAAAGCTGTATTGAAAGCTCGGATACTTTTTGTTGAATGCGTCCAAAAGACGGAGCAGGTTGTTGATCTGTTCGATGTCGTTTTTGAAAAGACCGGGCAGCATGATGATGACGTCGCGGCTTTGATTCTTCGTTCCCACTTTAACGGTTCCTTCCAGAATCGGAGCATAGGAAGCCTGAAAGTCGCGCAACAAAAGATACATCAGTTTGTGGGGAGTTCCCTTAAAGGAAGACTTGATCGAAGCGGATTGCATGTTTTCCGGCACGTGGTTTTCGAAGTAGTCGTCCACGATCAAGTTCAGGAAGTCGAAGTTCATTCTTCCTTTATCGTCGATCCGGAAATATCTTTCTCTCAGATTCTGCAATTCTTCCTTGCGGTTGAGTCTTGTTTGAATGTCGTCCGCGAGACGGATCAGAGTCGTTTCCACTTCCTTGATGATATCCGAAGAACCTTGAAACTTCGTTTCGTTGATCGGAGGAACGTTGAGCTGCTGAACGATCTCTTCCCAAGTGATCATACGTTTGGTCGCTACGATGTGGAACGCGCGGATCGCATCGGACATTCTAGGTCTTCCGTTTTCGAGATTGAGTCCGTAGGAAAGTCCGGCCATGATCTGAGGCATTTTCGGAACCAGCTTCTCGTCCTTACGGATGAGTTCCGGAACCTGAGTCATGATGATGTCTTTCGAATCTTCGCGGCTCAGATGTCGTGCATAATAAAGTTCTAATTTAGTCGCGCGGTTCAAAAAGATTTCGGGAGAAATCTGATCGATGAACAAACTGTCCAACGAGATGATGCTGTTGAGAAGTTTATTAAAATTTAATACGACATTGTAGACGAGCGGCTTCCAATATCTCCAGCCTTGTTGTTCGCAGAAACGCAACGCTTGGATCGTTGCGATGATCTGATCTTCCTTCAGAAATTTGAAAAGGTTCTGAACGCCCGGAGCGATCTGAAGTTTTCTTCCTAAAAATCCTACGTCGATCGTTCCGGATTCTTTCGCAAACTTGTTGATGGCGGGATTTGCGCCGAACAAGTTCGCTAAAAAGCCGATGCTCGCTCCGCCGGAGGAAGAAGATTCGGTTCTGCGTGCGGGTTTGGATGCGGTTTTCGCGGAAGCAGCGGAACGATCGGAACCGCCCCTTTTGGATCGGTCTTCGTCGTCCGGCTTTTTTGGTTCGTCTTGTTTTTTCTTCTCGAACTCTTCGTCGACCTTCTTCATCAAATCGATACGAATGAAGATATCGTTCGACTTCTGAATGACTTCGTCGATTTGCTCCTGATGTTCGGGGCTTCTCTGTTTTCTATAGAGATCCGCAAAGATCTTGTGAGCGTCGGTCCTTGAGTTGAGAGACAAGAGAGATTATTCCTTTTCGTTTAACGGATTTTCGACGATTTGCGCGCTGGATGGAGCGCTGAAGTTAAACAAAGAAGCGGAAAGACCTACGTTCGTTTGAACGCCTGAAAAGCTGATCGAAGTGTATTCTCCGGATCCTCTGTGTTTCATTCTCAATGATTTCGGTGTGTTATCGGGGTTCATGGTTACTACGATTTCTTCGTACGATTTCGTAGGAGATTTCAAACGGATCGATCCGCCGACTTGAGAGACTTCTTCGTAACCGCTTAACAATCCGAAAACTCCGCCGGATGTTCCGCGAAGATCCTGTTTGCCTACGATCGCTCTTGCTGGAGAATAAAACCAAAGAAATCTTCCGTTGGAAGATACAACTCTGCCGTCTGAGAATTTGACGTGTAAATAGTTCGGTTTCTTATAGGAAAGTGTTCCGGAAATTTCGTTATTGATCGTTACGCTCGCTCTAAGGGAGGAAATTTCCCCCATTCTTCCTAAGAGTGCGTTGAGTCTGTCGCGTCCAGGGTCCCCTGAAACAGAAATGCCGCAGACTAAGATCAGTCCCGCGGCACCCGGGAGGATTCTCCTGATTTTCAAAAATGCCATAGTTTCAAACTATGGGCGAAGGTTGATTATCCAAGTACTTTTTTTGAATAAAAACTCATGCTCAACTCCCTAAATGCCGCCCCATAGGAAGGCATTTATGAGTTTCGGATTCGTTTCGCAGGTTGATTATCCAAGTACTTTTTTGAACTCAGCAGTCACCGCAGGAACTACCTCGAAGAGGTCGCCTACGATACCGTAAGTCGCAACTTTGAAGATCGGAGCGTCTCCGTCTTTGTTGATTGCAACGATATACTTGGAAGATCCCATCCCAGCTAAGTGCTGAATCGCGCCGGAAATACCGCAAGCGATGTAGCAGTTTGGAGAAACTGTTTTTCCGGTTTGTCCGACTTGGTGAGAGTGAGAAATCCAGCCAGCATCCACAGCCGCACGAGAAGCTCCGAGAGCCGCTCCGAGAGTGTCTGCAAGTTCTTGAAGAATCGGCCAGTTCTCTGGTCCTTTGATCCCGCGTCCGCCGGAAACGATGATGGAAGCTTCGGTCAACTGAACCTTAGAACCGCCGCTCAGATCGGTAGAAACGATTTTTACTTTTGCGTCGCCCGCAGAAGGAGAAGCCGCTTCCACAGCGCCCGCTCCGGCTTTTTGAGTGATTTCTTGAGAGTTCGGACGAACGGTGAAAACTTGGATCGCGCTCGTAACTTTGAAGTTTGCGTACGCTTTTCCGGAGTAGATCGGCTTTTTCGCTACGACCTTTCCTCCGTCAACGGAGAATCCCACAACGTCCGCGATGATTCCCGCTCCGACCTTTACGGCTACGCGAGGAGAATAATCTTTTCCTTGAGAAGTATGTGGAAGAAGAACTACCGCAGGGTTTTGCGCTTTTACGACTTCCGCAACAATCGTGGAATACGTTTCCGCGTTGTACTCTCCGGAGTTTACGGTGATGATCGTGTCCGCACCGACTGCAGCTAATTCAGGAGCGTGTTTTTCAACTCCGCTTCCGATGAGAAGAGCTACAACTTTTCCTCCGATAGAATCAGCGATTTTTCTACCTGCGGAAGTGATTTCTCTGGAGATCTTTTTGAGTTCTCCGTCTTTCAATTCGCCAACAATTAATACGTTGCTCACTGGTGTTCTCCTTATATAACCTTAGCTTCTTCTCTGAGAGCTTTAACGAGTTGAGATGCGAAACCGTTCGCGTCAGCCGCTTCCAGTTTTCTACCTGGAATTCTTGGCGGAGGAGGTTCGAGTCCAACAACTTCGATTTTGCTAGCAGGGCTTCCGAGATCCGCAGCGGATTTCGTTTCAACCGGCTTTTTCTTAGCAGTCATGATTCCTTTGAGAGAAGGATAACGAGGTTCGTTCAATCCTTTTTGCGCCGTAAGAGCGACAGGAGTGGAAGTTTCAACGGTTTGAGTTCCGCCTTCTACTTCTTTCGTAGCTTTTACCGCAGTTCCGTTGATTTCAAGGCTAACCGCGAAAGCAACGTGAGGAATGGAAAGAAGTTCCGCAACTTGAACCACTACTTGAGAAGAATCCGTATCGATGGATTGTCTTCCTCCGATGATTACGTCCGCGTTTTCCGCTTTCGCGAAGTTTGCGATCAGTTCAGCGGTGTTGTTCGTGTCGAAAGGAACGTAGTTGTCAACCTTGATGTGAACCGCACGGTCTGCGCCCATTGCGTAAGCGGTTCTAAGAGCCTCAACGACTCTGTCCGGTCCGAGGGAAACGGCGATTACTTCTCCGCCGTGCTTTTCGCGCAGTCTGATCCCTTCCTCGATAGCAAATTCATCATAGGGAGAGATAATCCATTTGATTCCGGCTTCGTTGATGGATTTATCCCCTACTTTAATACTGGTTTCGGTGTCAGGTACCTGTTTCACTAATACGATGATTTTCATTAAATGGGTACTCCAAAAAAATTAGTGCTGTTAAACACAAAAATCTTGTGTCTATGTCGTGCAAACCACTTTTTCGACGGGTCTAAGCGGCTTCTTCGGTCGAAAGCAGATATTTCAACCAGTAATAGGTCCAGATCATAAATCCGATTACGATCAGAACGTTTGCGTCCGTCTTTATGAAAAACGCAAGTCCCCAAAATAGGGGCAAAAGCATCCAGGCACAAAGAGACAGAAGCAGAAAAAGCGATTCTTTTTGAAAGGGAGAATTCAGAGCGTCTTGGAATCGGGAACGAATCGAGGACAATCGGAACGGATTTCCCGTGTTTCCTTTTTGAGCCGCGCTCTTATAATATAGAAATAAAAAAAGTCCACAAAGGATTGTCAAAATGAGAGCGTAGATCATAAGATAGTTTTTGGAAAACAAAGATTCTCTGTCGAGCTGTTTTAGTCGTGGGGAAAAGGATATTAGAGAAGAGGACAATATGAGAGCTATACTTGAAAAACCGAATGATTTATACAACCCGACTGAGAACCACCTCGCTCTTCGGGAGAACGTAGCGAAATTCGCGAAAGAGAACATGGATACTCAGGCGAAGGAGAATGACGATCACGAAACGTTCAATCTTCCTTTGTTTAAACGATTGGGTGCCGAACTGGGACTTTTCGGAGTAACGGTTCCGGAAGAAGACGGGGGAATGGGATTGGACGCGGTCGCCGCGGTGATCATCCACGAGGAAATGTCCGCTTACGATCCCGGATTTATGCTGTCGTATCTGGCTCACGAAGTTCTATTCGTAAACAATTTCTATCACAGCGCCAACCCCGCGCAAAGAGCGAAGTATCTTTCCAAAGTGATTTCGGGAGAATGGATCGGCGGAATGGGGATGACGGAACCCGGAGCGGGAACCGACGTACTCGGAATGAGAACGATCGCCGTGAAAAAGGGCGACAAATACGTGTTAAACGGATCCAAGCAGTACATCACCAACGGAAATACGGGAAGCGTATTCTTAGTTTATGCGAAGATGAATAAGGATTCCAAAAAGATGACCTCCTTTATCGTGGAGAGCGCTTTTCCGGGATTCAGCGTGGGTAAAAAAGAGGAGAAGATGGGAATGCGTTCCTCTCCGACCACGCAGCTTATATTCGAAGATTGTGAAGTTCCTGCGGAGAATTTAGTCGGTCAGGAAGACGGGGCTCTCGTTCACATGATGCGAAACCTCGAAATCGAACGCGTGACCCTTGCCGCTCAATCCTTGGGAATCGCAAAACGTTGCGTGGACATCATGGCCGATTATACGATTCGTCATAGAGAAGCGTTCGGGAAAAAGCTCGCCGAGTTCGGACAAATCCAAAGACTTCTCGCGGAATCCTATGCCGATTATCAAGCGGCTCGTGCGCTTGTGTATCAAGTCGCAAGCGGAATCAACCCGGATAGTCGAAATTCTCTTGGAGCCGCTTCCGCGAAATTGGTCGCGACTCAAATGGCAGAACGAGTGTCTCGGAATGCGATCCAAGCGCTCGGCGGTTATGGATATTGCAGAGAATATCCTGTGGAACGACTGCATAGGGATTCGATTCTTCTTTCCATCGGAGGAGGAACGAACGAGGCGATGCAGAAGAATATCGTGGCCGACTTGAAAAAGATCTACGAGGGAATCGCCTGAGTAGAAAGAACATACAGCTCACGGAAAAACTGGAAGAGTATATCTTCCGGAATTCCGTTCGAGAGCCGGACTCTTTTCGAAGATTGCGGGAAGAGACCGGCAAACTGGCTCAAGCCAACATGCAAATCAGCCCGGAAGAAGGGCAGTTTCTCCACATTCTCACCAAACTCAGCGGCGCCAAACGAATCATCGAAATCGGAACGTTTACCGGATATTCTTCCCTTTGTTTTGCGAGCGCGCTTCCGTCGGACGGAAAAATTCTTTGCTGCGATATCAGCGAAGAATGGACGACGATCGCTCGCAAACATTGGAAAGAAAACGGTCTTGAATCCAAGGTCCGTTTGAAGATCGGATCTGCATTAGAAACTTTGCAAGTGATTTTAGATTCTAAATCCGCGCCGGAATGGGCGTCCGATTTTGCGTTCGGTTCTTCTACGATCGATCTGGTGTTTCTGGACGCGGACAAGGAGAATTATCCGAACTATTATCCGTTGATTCTTAAGCTTCTCAAACCCGGAGGGTTGTTGATAGTGGACAACGTTCTTTGGGACGGAAGCGTAGCGGATGAGACGCATCAGGAAATCTCCACAATTGGAATCCGCAAACTCAATGAAATGATTCACAGCGACGAGTCCGTGGATGTAAGTTTGGTTCCGATCGCGGACGGAGTTTCTTTGGTGAGAAAGAAGTAACGTTGTAACGTTAAGCGCTTTGATTCTTGCGCGGAAAATAAATCGTTCACTCACTCCAAATTCTTTTTTCAGCCGAAATAGTTTGGTTCTTTTTCGATCTTCGATCGGATTTATAGTTTCCTTCTCGTAAACCTCATTCAAAAGATACTTCCCGCTTTGATAGATTCATTGATTAGAGTTGGGTCTGCAAACTATTTGGAGCTAAAATCGTGAATCCATTTCAACAAACGAGTGATACATCTAAAAAGCGGTCCTTGGATCCTTTGTCTTATGAAATCCTAAAGAGTGAAATCGTTCGAACCAAAATTCTCTGTATGTTTTTTTCTTTTACGTCCGCGTTGATTGGAATCATATTCACCGTTTTTAATGAAAAGATTAAGAAAGAGATCGGCGGGGAAATCCCTTTTTATCCGGTTCTCGGAGTGAACATAGGGATCGCCGTTTACGAATGGATCGCGAATCGAATCTTCAATCGATTTTTGAAGAATAAGAAAAACATCATTCCTTTTGCGAGATTCGTGAACGTATTCGTGGAGATAACCGCCATCGGATTGCTGATTTGGTTAAACGTTAAAATTTTCGCGTCCCCTTTGATTCCATTGTATTCTCCGGCCGTGATGATTTTCTTTATGTTCATCATTCTTTCGGTTTTACGACTCGAGTTCTGGTTGAGCGTATTTACCGGATTTTTGGCCGGAGTAGAACTGTTTGCATTAGCATATTATTATATTCCGCAGAATCCGATTCCGATGCCGATTCAATTTTTCAACACGTTTGTGCCTTTCGTTTCCAAAGGGCTTTTGTTTTTATTCAGCGGAGTAGCGGCGGGATTGGTGGGGCTTCAACTAAAACGTTCCTTGATTTCCGCAATTTCAGCGGTTCAAGAAAAGAACGAAGTGGTCGGTATGTTCGGTCAGTATGTTTCACCCGACGTCGTGGATAAGCTTTTAGAACAAAAGAACGAAAACTTTTCCGAGTTCAAAAGCGTCTGCGTTCTATTTTTGGATATCCGTAATTTTACCAGCTTCTCCGAAAAAAGGGCTCCCGGAGAAGTGATCGATTATCTCAATTACATCTTCAGTCATTTGATCGATATCGTGAATCAACACAACGGTATGATCAATAAATTTCTGGGGGACGGTTTTATGGCTGTGTTCGGCGCTCCTCTTTCGGACGGATCGAACGACGTGAAGAATGCGGTCGATGCATCGATGGAAATTCTCAGGAAAATCGAATTTCTAAATCAGGAAGGTAAGATTCCCGAAACCAGCATCGGAATCGGTTTGCATACCGGCAAAGCGATGACGGGTAACGTAGGTTCTGAAACGAGAAAAGAATATACGATCATCGGAGACGTCGTGAATCTCGCATCCAGGGTCGAACAATTGAATAAACAATTCGGAACGAAACTTTTGGTAACCCAAGCGGTTTACGAGGAAATTAAAACGACGATGTCGGGCAGACATCTTTCTTCCATTCATGTGAAAGGAAGAGAAGAACCGGTCGACGTTTACGAGTTGGATAAAGTTTAAACCTCTGCGTTGTTCGGACTTTTGAGATCGGGAAACAAAATAAATCTTTGATACGTTTGTAGGGTTTTAAGTCGTAATTGTTTTTTTGAAACTGAGCGGTTACGAATTCGATGCGATCGATAGAAAAGAAACGAATTCTGAGGCAAAAGTTTTAGCAGAGAGAAGGGAACGTTGAGCGCTTTTACAAAGCTTGGGTTTGGATTCCTGAGAATGGAGTCCCGGATTTAAAAAAAACGGGGAATGAAAACTTCGTATTCCCCGATTCTTATTCTTTAATCAATCTCTCGATCGTTCTTTCGGAGAGCTGTTTCATTTGAACGTTTTTACCGGTGATCGCTTCGAGGGATTTGGAGAAATTCTCCTGACCTTTGAGCATCCCGACGGAAAAAATATTCTCGGATTCTACTTCTAAGTTACGGATCGTGTCTGTGAGTTTGTTTTTCTTTTCCTGAATTTGCTCTTTCAGAACGGCTTGATCGATATCCGGATTCTCCGCGAGTTCTCGGAACAACGGGGTTTCCCCGAACAGAATGTTGATGAGTTCGCTGTTCGGCGTGGCTCCTTCGTTCAAAACTCCGAGCTTCATTTGTTCGCGGGAGAATTCTCCCTGAAGACTAGAAAGGGTTTCCTGAATTTTCAGATAACGGGAAGTGAGTCCCGATGAAAATTCCGTTTTATCCAGACTTCCTTGTCCATCTTGAGCGGATACGGTTTTGCCGCTAACGGAAGACCGTTTATCGCGGATCAGCTTTTCCGCAGAGCTTATCAGATTTGTGAGTGGAACGTCCATGTTCTTTCCTCCTCTTCAGAATTCGGATCCGGAAAGAATTTACCGACTTGGCGTGAACGTTAGTAGGAACTTCTTTCCTGAAGGATTCTATGTCGCATCAAAGATCTTACTTCTGGAGACAATCTATACTAGATATCGGACGAACTCTCTGAAATAAATGAATTTTTTTTCCGGAATTATAAAAAAAATTCAGTTCGCGCTAAAGCTGTTAATAATTTTTTGAGCGGATGGGGCTTCGATTTTGTCTCCTGAAACTCCGCGATTTCCAAATTCTTATGCAAATTGTAGTATGAGAGAAGGCGCTAAAGATTCATTTTTCGAAACATCCAGAAACACAATCCGAGAAAAAGTCCGGGCGTGATCCAAACTCCTACGAAGGGGGGAATCACTCCGTTTTCACCGAGGGATTTTCCCGCGGAGTTGAAGATATAATAAATCAACACGACTCCGATCGTGATTCCGAGCGATGCGACTCCCGCCGTTTTCTTCGTAAAATATCCCGCAATCGTTCCGATCAACGTTACGATGATCGTCATCATCGGCAAAGCAAAGACGGAATGTTTTTCCGTAAGAACATCTCCGTAGGAAAGTCCTTTTTGAATTCTTCGTTTTTCCTCTTCTCCGAGTTGAAAGAGATTCATTTCTTCCACGGAACCGGCGGGAACCTTAAAGTAAGTGGGGTCTTCGGGAAGTTCGTATTCCTTTTCGTCGAACGATTCTTGAGAGGACAACTTAAGGTCGTTGTCGAAATGCCATTCTTCGACCTTCTTCATTTTCCAAAGTCTCGTATCGTAGTTATACTTTGCCTTTAAGGAAGAGATCACCGTTTCGGGAGAACCGTCGGGTCGAAGACGGATATAATTGAATCCGCCGTTGATTTCGTCCTTATCGGGATCGTAGAAGTATAAATAATAAAATCCCTCTTTTCCTTTTACGTGAAACTGATAGACGCTGTTGGCGAGGGTTCCCATCCCTTCGGTGAGAGTATCGTGTTCTATCTTGGCGAGTTTGTTGACCGGTCTTACGATGAACTCCGTTCCGAGCAGCATAACGACCCACATCAAAATTCCGAATAGAATGAGAGGCGCTACGATTCTGAAAAAGGAAACGCCCGCGGCCATCATGGATACGAGTTCCTTGTTCACGGAAAATTGGCCCACGGTGAAACAGATCGAGAACATCAAGGACATCGATACGACCGTGGTCGAGATGATCTTCGGCAGACTGTAGATTAAAAATAATGCGACATGATAACGAGGGGCTTTGGTCGCGGTGAAATTCCGCATGTTGTCGTTTACAAGAGAAAGCAGCATGATTCCCGTGAGAAGAATCACGGTTCCGATAAAGATCTTAAAAAATTCCCCGAATAAATATCGATCTAAGAGTTTCGGCGGAAAAAATTCTTCCTTCCATTTGCGGAAGAAGGACTTAAAAAAATCGGAGTTCAACGGAATCGATGTCATACTCGGTTATTTTTCGGAACTTCCGCCATTCTGAACGAACTCCGCGAAATGACAACCACAAGAGAGTTTGAAATTCGAATCTTCCCGTGGGACAATATGCCCACGGTTTTCTATGGCGATTTGATCCTATCGAAAAACCGCAAAACTCGTGAGATACAAGGCTCCGCTGATGATTCCCGCCGCAACCGCAAACCGAAGAATTCCCGGAATCAATCCGTCCGCGGTTTGAAACCGATCCCAAAGATCCAAACGGGTTTGTAGTTTTCGTTCCTGACCCGGAACCAAGGTCGGATATTCGGGAACGGATTTCGACGGCGAAGGGGCCGCTTCCATTTTCGTTTTCGGATTCCGGATTTTTTCCGCGATCTTCGCTTCCGCGAGAAGAAGTTTTTCGAGACTCGCTTGTTTCAGCGCGTAAAGCGCGTCGATCGCCTCGTTGATCCAGGAATCGACCACTTCCAACCACTGCTGCATATTGTCTTCGGTCGCACGGGTGAATTTGAATTCGCTGAACGCGGAATTCCAATCCTTCAATTCCAAACGCTCGAGAAGTTCTGAATCTAATATTATGTTTTGCTTATGATTGTGCACGGCCTCGATCGCGTCGTAGACTTGATTGCCTGCGGATACGAGACGGATCAATTCCTGACTGCTCACGTGCCGATCCGCCGTTACGACCGCATATACGTTGTTCAACAAAGCCCTGCTGTCCTCGATATTCTCCATCGAGTGAACCGCGTAGTGAAGCAAGTCCATCAAGCCGCGCAGATACTCGGGCCATCCTTGGCCGATCTGTTCCGCCGCTCTGAGATGGGCCGTTCTGCATTTTTGATCGTGCGCGAAAACCTCCTCTTGCAGTTCCTTACAATCCTTCTCCAAACTTTCGATGGCCGAGGGAAGTTCCTTTTTTTTGAGTTCCGTTCCGCGAAATCGGATGATTCCGTCGGGAGGAGTGTAGAATCCTTCCTTCAACGCGGTCAGAAGATTTTTTTCCTTTTCAAGAGAGCGGAGCTTCTCCAGCTGTTCCGTTAAACTCGGCGGATACAATTCGTTCAATGCGTCCGGAACGGAATCGATCTTCGCTCCGTAAAATTCATTTGGAGATGACGCATAACGTGCAAAGGATCTTCCCAAATACGCGCCTCGATAACGACTATTTAGATATTCCTTTTCGTAGAATTGATCCACCGCATTCAGGATTTCCGCGTCCTTGCTCAGCTCGGTTTCGTAACGGGCAAGAAGCCGATCCGTGAATTTTTCACGAAGAGAATCCGCGTCGTCGAACACCAGCCAACTGCTTCGATCGTCGAGCAAACCGGGAACGTATCTTTTTTTCGCGTTCGCTTCTCTTTCATGATTGTAAGGATGGGTCGCCCACATTCTCGGAGGTTGAGCGATCTCGGACGTGAATATACGATGTCCCTGCGGATTTTCCGAAGGCAATTCGGGAACCCTTCCGTAATTCGGATTGTTCCAAAGATTTCTAGACTTATCGATGATTTTCGAATGAACCGGAAAAATATCCTTGGCCGCTTTTCCCAAACGAACTTGATCGACAAGAAAACCTTGGGTCGTTTCCCAAGCTTCGTCCGCCGCTTGCAGTTTATGAAGCGCGTGAATCAATGCGTCGCTTCCCGTAACCGAAACGGCCACGAGGTCCGCTTGGAATTCCATTTCTCTGGAAAGCGCTCTTTGCGCCAATACGACAAGATTGAAAAAGGATTCCAGAGCGGATCGCAAGGACCAAATGATTAAGCGAAGCGACCAACCGATCCAAGCGACCCGAATGTCGAATCTCGAAACCGAACGAAGAAAATCATCGAGCGCGTCCCTTCTTCCGATTAAATGCGCGGCGATCTGCTGCGCGATATAAACCCAATTTCCCACCGCCATGCTGCGTTGTGCGAAATGTCCGAACTCGTGAGCGAGAACGGCCTTGAGTTCGCTGATGCTCAGTACGTTTACGAGAGCGAGTCCGATCTCCAAATTCTTTTTGGAAGGGAAGAAAAAATTGAGCATCGATAAATCGTAAAACACGCACGCGTTGACTCTCGGCGAAAGAAACACTCGGTGCGGACGGGGCGCTCCGGTTTCGTCCGCTAAACGGTATAAGAAATGAAACAGTTGGGGCTGGTCTTTGGCGGTGATTTCGTATTCTTCTTCCACGCTTCCCTTTTTTACGAAGAACAAGGCCTTGATCATAAAGACGGCGATCAACCCGGAACCGATTCCCGCGATCCAGGAATAAATCCCCGCTCCGCCTTCGTCCAATCCGTGTCGAATCAAGGAATACGACGACCAAGCGAACCATCCGCTTAATGCGAGATATACGAGAAGAAAAAGAACCAGACCGATTACGGTCAGCCAAAGATTTCGTTTGTGAGCCCGGTTCAATCCGGTAAGATCCGAAGGAATATTCGCGGGGCTTGCGGGGTATAAGTGATCCATAACAACGTCCTTGAATTCGAGGATTTTGCGATTGTTTGTTCTATCGGTCAAGATTGAAACGAAAGACACAAAACGAAAAGAACCGGTTAAAACCCGCGCAGAGAGGGCGAATATTTGGATTGACGCTTTCGTTTCACCGCGCGATTCTTCCGAAGGAAAGGAGTCACTCATGAAATTTCGTTCTCTTCTTGCTATTGCGTTCGCGGTTTCTTTTACAACAGGCGCCCTGTTTGCCGAAAAATCCACGGAAGAACATATCAAATCTCTTTCTTCCGGTTCCGATTCCGAAAAATACGAATCCGCGGTTGCGCTCGGAAAGAATAAGGAAAAATCCGCAATCCCAGAACTCATCAATCTTCTCAATCGTAACAACGAACCGAAGGTTGCTTCCGCTGCAGCGATCGCTTTGGGAAGAATCGCGGAGCCGGGCGACGCGACCATCGCTCTGAAGAATAAAATTATTTCCTCCGAAAACGGAGACATCGTTTACGCTTCTCTCGCTTCTCTTTTGAACATCACGACTAAAAACGAAAAAGTAGAAGATTCCACAAAAGAAGCGTTCGAATACGCGGATAAGAATCGCAGAGGAGACGAGTTCGTTTCCGATTTTCTGGATCTTATCAAGAAGAAGTTAAAACTCTAATTTCCTCAAGACCTTGTTGACTCCTCCGGAAATCAGCCGGTATTCCCGGAACATTCTTCTGGATGAAGTAAAACGAAAGGGTCAAGAAGCCCTCAAGTCCTCCCGAGTCACCGTGATCGGCGCCGGGGGGTTGGGTTCTCCCGCTCTCTATTATCTCGCCGCGGCAGGAATCGGAAAGATCCGAGTTTTGGATTCGGATACGATCGATACCACGAACCTGCAAAGACAAATTCTGTTTAAACATTCGGAGATCGGTCTTTCCAAGTCGGAAACGGCAAAACATAGAATCGAAGAATTGAATCCGTACATCGAGATCGAATCGTTCCCGGTTCGTTTGAATCCGGAGAATGCGGAGCAGCTTCTGAAAGACAGCGATTTGGTTTTGGAAGGTTCGGATAATTTCGAAACTAAGTTTCTAACAAACGACGTCTGTTGTTCATTGGAGATTCCTCTTTTAATCGCGGGTATTCTTCGTTTTGACGGGATGGTTTTGGGAATTCGTCCGGGTATCGATCCTTGTTATCGTTGTATTTATGAAACTCTTCCTCCGGCGAACGCGATCCCGAGTTGTTCGGAAGCGGGCGTGATCGGAAGTATGGCCGGAATCATCGGAAGCATTCAGGCGACCGAGGCCGTAAAATTTTTGCTCGGACTTACCGCTTCGGAATCTCCCGGAGTTTTCGGTTCCATGCTTCAGCTCGAATCGAAGTCTATGGAGTTTCATAAGGTTTCGCTAATCAAACGGCAGGACTGCAAGGCTTGTTCTCATCTATGAGTAAAAAAGAAACTTCTAAAATAGGAAAAGGATATCTCGACCAATCGGATATTCTGAAGGAATTTCAGACGCTTCCCGGAGTGGGAAAATCGATCGCAATGGATTATTGGAATCTCGGTTTTAGAAGTCTCGACGAAATCCAAACCGAAGATCCCGAAAAATTATACGTTCGCTGCTGCGATCTTCACGGAGGTTACGTGGATCGTTGTATGCTTTACGTTTTTCGATGTGTTCACTACGCGTTGAATACGAAAAAGCCGAACGCCGAAAAACTCAAGTGGTGGAACTGGAAGGATTCCGAAAAACCTCAAAAGTCGAAACGATAATTCCCGCCGATTTGAAAATACGTCAGAACGGTTTTCGAGTCGTACAACATCGGAATCAAAATTCTCGGCCCGAAGATCTTCAAGCCGATCTGTTCGCTACCGCCTTCGTTGTCCGTAATGTATCCGGTTTGAAGCGTGTTTTTCAGGGTCATATTGCTTCCCTCCGCAAAAACGCTGAAATTGCCGACGACTCTCGCGGAAAGTTTGAGATTGACTTCGGTTCCCGTCGATTTCCACCAATAATCCAAACCTATCGAATTGAGACGGATCGTGGAAGTGGAGGAGTCCGTTCTATATTCGTAATTTTGCAGGCTGGAAGGGCTCGACATGGTCAGATGAAGCAGTTGTCCCTGAAACGTATATCGTTCCAAAAACCTGAATTCGAACCCGATTCCGTAGCTAATCCCTTTATGAGTTTGAGAATATTCGCGAAAGCTAATGCGGCTCGGATTGATTCCGCTTGCGGTCGTCTGTCCGAAACTGTCCACTTCCTGACTGGTCTTAGACCAGATTCTTTCCACGCCTCCGAGAATCTGCACGTCCAAAACAGGGTGCGGATACGGAGTAAAACCGATACGGGAGGAAACCTTTTGGAATTTCGTATTCGCGTCGCCTACGATCAGGTTCGCCGCTCTTTCGCCGGAACTAGAGGAACCGCCGCCCGTTCCGAAGGCTAACGTTTGAATACCGCTGACGTCTATGTTTCCTTTCGCTTCGGTTCCTCTCAGCTCGACCGTAAACCGGTTCCATGCGTATTTAAGACGAGTTGTCGAACTGCTGTTCGTCGACTTGTACGGGTCCAAAAGAATTTCCGCTTGTCCCGAACCGCCGAACAGTAAACCCGCGTATTGAATCGTTTGATAAAAGGGACGAAGCTCGGTTTGCTCCTTTCCGCTTCCGGCCCCGAAGGAAGCTTCGAGATAATGTCTTTTGGAAGCCGAAAGTTCCTGCTCTCGTTTTTTGGCCTTTTCCTCTTTCGCTTTTAGTTTTTCCGATTCTGCCTTTTGCTTTTCTGCGAGTTCGGCCGCTTCTTTCTTTTGTTTTTCTGCAAGTTCGGCGGCTTCTTTGGCTTTCTTTTCTTCCTCGTTTACTTGCGGTTCCTTTTTCGTCGTAGCATCCGGAATTTTTGCGAACGAGATTTTTCGGATCGTTGCTTTCGGAAGAACCTTTACGGTTCCGTCGTCGAGTTTGAATGTCACCGATTCCTTATCCTGGCTTACGATATGTCCCTCCATCTTTTGACCGGACTTTAAAAGAAGGGTTTCGCTTCGCAGCGAAAAAGAAAAAAGAAGAATGATTATTATAAGATAGGTAATATTTTTTTTCATAAGCCTTTCGATCTGAAACACAATAACGGGAATGTTAACACACCGATGAAATCCCGCAATTCGATTTAAAAATCTTATGATTAAATTCGATGGAAAAGATATTCGAATTTAAACCTTGAGAAAACGGAAATTTACGTTTTTGGAATGGAAGAAGTATGAAAAAAGTAAGATTACGATCGTAATAAAAAAAGTTCGAACGTTCGTTAGAGGATTTTATTTTTTAAGAAGGAGATTAGCTTTTCTTCTTTGTCGAGCTTGCTTTCCAAAAGAAGAATCTTCAAATTCTCCGGAGGTTTCGAAATTTTAATCAGATCTTTTTCCGTACAAACGAGATAGTCGTTGTCTTTCGAAATCGTATCGAGCGCGTTTTCGTCTTCCATCGTATATGAGTGGTGATCGCGGAACGCTCTCGTTTCCAGCTCCAACGGTTGAAACTTGCGGATCATCGAAAAGAAAACCTCAGGATTTCCGATTCCCGTAAAAGCGTACACCTTCTTACCGTAAAAGATTTTCGGAGAATCCAACTGAAGGTCGGGCGATAATAGCTTATCCGGTTCGGATGAAAAACGGAGAATTCCCTGCGGAAATTTTTTCTGAATGTTCTGAACGATTCTTTCCACCGAAGGTTCGTATTTCGAGAATACGATCCAATCCGCCCTTGTAAGCGAGGAAATCGGTTCGCGAAGATTTCCGGCGGGGATCAGAAAACGCTCGCGATGAATCCTGCTCGAATCCAATAAAACCAGATCCACGTCTCGTTCCAATACGTGATGTTGAAATCCGTCGTCCAAAATGACGATCGGGTCTTCCTGCATCTTCAATTCTTTTTTAAAACGAAGATAGGACGCGTATCGATCCCTTCCGATCCATACTTCCGCAAACGGAAGATGTTTTTTTAAAAGAAGAGGTTCGTCTCCCGCTTCTCTCGGAGCCGATTGTATCGTGACTCGATATCCGTTTTTCGATCCGGTCGCGCCGTATCCACGGGACAACAACACGATTTTTTTTTCCGGGAACTCCCGATGAATCAATTTTGCAAGATAAATGGAGAAGGGGGTTTTTCCCGTTCCGCCCATGGAAAGATTTCCCACGCTGATCACGAACGCGCCGGGAAGTTTTTTCTTTTCCGTAAACTTCTGATCCAAAAGAAAAATTCCTCGATAGACGAACGAAAGCGCGTATAAGATCGGAAATAGAACGACTTGTAAAAGCGAAAGAGGGGTGAAGGACTTCATGAGAGAATTATAATTTTCTTATGTTAAAAACTTTCGGATGATTCGACGAACTGGATGTCGTAGAGTTTTTTGTATTTTCCGTCGAGTTGGATCAGTTCCGCGTGGGTTCCCGATTCCACGATTCTTCCGTTTTCCATCGTAAAGATTCGGTTCGCGATTTGAACGGTGGAAAGTCTGTGCGCGATGATGATTACGGTTCTGTTTTTGTAAAGGGATTCGAGCGCTTCCTGAACCAGTCGTTCCGATTCCGTGTCGAGTGCGGAAGTCGCTTCGTCCAAAATCAGAATTTCCGGATCGAGCAATAAGGCGCGTGCGATCGCGATTCTTTGTCTTTGACCGCCCGAAAGCATTACGCCTCGTTCGCCCACGATCGTGTCGAAACCTTCCTCCATGGAAAGGATAAAGTCCATCGCAAAGGCCTGTTCGCACGCGGCGTGAAGTCGATCCTCAGAAACGTTCGAATTTCCGTAGCAGATATTTTCCCGGATGGTTCCGTTGAATAAAAAGACCTGCTGCGATACGATTCCGATTCTTTTGCGGAGATTGCTCAGATCCATTTCCCGAAGATCGATTCCGTCGATGGTGATGCTTCCTTCCTGAGGATCGATCAATCTCGGAACAAGATCGACTAACGTTGATTTTCCGGCTCCGGACGCGCCTACGAGCGCGATCGTTTCTCCTTTCGGGATTTCGAGATTGATTTCCTGGATCGCTGGGTTTTTCGAGCCCGGATACGTGAAGGTCACGTTGTTAAACGAAATGCCTTTCTCGATTCTTTTTAGGAATTTAGGATTCGCGGGATTTCGAACGTCGGTTTCCTGATCCAGAAGTTCGAACACCCTATCCCCGGCGGAGATCGCGCTTTGGATCGAGTTGGCCAACATGCTCATCTGTTTGAACGGTCGCATTAAAAAGATCAGCGTTAAAAAGAAGGCCATGAACATCCCGCGGGAAAACGTTCCGTCTTCCATCAGATACGCGCCGAAGCTCAAAAAAATCACGGCTACGATAGAGCTGAATAATTCGGTAAGGGAAGGTCCGACTTGGTGATAAAAATGTCCTTTGAACGTTTTGTCCGAAAGATCTTGGTTGAATTCCCAGAAACGTTTCGCTTCCACCTTCTCCATCGAGAACGCGCGGATCACGCGGATTCCGGAAATGACTTCCTGGAGATGTCCGTTTAACGAGGACAGACGTTCCTGCTGGTTTCGGGTCGCCCTGCGGATCTTATCGGCGAACGCGGAAACGGGACCCATCACGATCGGAACGATGATGAACACGGCAAGGAACATCTTCCAGCTGAGATAAAGAAGAAGAAGCAAATGCGTGACGATGTAAAAGAAATCCGTGATCGCGTCCTTCAAATCCGAACTGATCAGTTTACCTAGAACTTCCACGTCGTTGATGATTCTACTCATCAAAATTCCCGTTTTTTCCTGAACGAAGTGATTGAGGGGAAGAGTCTGCGCCTTTGCGTACAGCTCCGCCCGCAAATCCCGAATCGCGAGATAACCGGCCGAGTTGATACAATACACCGCCGCCGCGAGAAAGATGAGCTTCAAAAGATAAACGGGAAAAACGATAAAACAAAACAGAAGAACGAGTTCATCGTGACTCATTTTCTTCAGAGAAGAGTTCAGCTGCACTTTCCAGTGAGCGAGCTGCAGTTCGATGGATTCCACGCTCGTAAAAGAATCCTTCTCTTCGTAACGTTGGATCAGTGCTTTGTCTTTTTTGGTCAGGGAAATTTCGAAATTCGTTTTTTCTCCCGTACCGAGAGAATCGAAAATCGGAATCAAAGAAGTAAGAGAAGCTCCGTTCAGAACCGAAACGAGAAAAGAAAGTACGATCCCCGAAATCAATCTGTATTTGTACTTGAAGGAATACTTTAGGAGCCGTTTATAGATGTTCATTGGACAGGTTTAGTCTTTTGAATACTTCTCTACCCTTTTTTGCAGGAATCGTTGTTTTGTCCCTTCTTTTTTCCGGTTGCGGTTTGCAGGAGGAAGACCCCGAGGAATTGATTCTTTCTTTGCCTTCCGATCCGATCAGTTTGGACCCGCTCTTTTCCACCGATTTATCTTCGCGCACTTTGGGAAAATTCTTATACCCGTTTTTATTTCAAAAAACGCCGGACGGAACCCCGGCTTATCAACTCGTGGAATCGCATCAATTAACCGGCAAGGGAGAAGTGCGTTCTCTCAAACTCAAACTGAAATCGCATCGATTGACGAACGGTGAAGAACTGAACGCCTCGCAGGTAAAAGAATCTTTGGATCGGCTCAGAAACACTCCCGGTCCGCGACGGAATCAATACGCGTTCCTAAAAGAAATCAACGCGATCGGTGAAAAAGAAATCGAACTGAAAATCACGGGAGGATTGCGGCAAGCAGTCGACGCTTTGTCCTTGCCGCCCGCTGCAATCGTATGCTGTAAACCTTCCGAAGCGAATAGTTTGGAGGCGGAGTCGTTTGAAACATTAGAAAAAAAGAATGTATCCGTCGCTGCGAAAGCGGGCAGATATGTTCTCAAAGAATGGAAAAAGAACAATTACATTCTTCTTGAAAAAAATCCTTCTGTGACCGAGGATCTTCCGAAAAAAATCCGTTTGCGGATATTGGCTTCCGCTTCCACCGGCGTTTTTCTTTTTTCCAAAGGAAGAATGGATCTGATGCGTCTTCCGAACTTCTTATTAAAAAATCCTCATATTCAAAAGGAAAATCTCCGTTTTCGAAAAGGATCGGGCGTACAATACATCGCGATCAACGCGAACGAACCTTGTTTCGACGTGAACTTTAGGAAAGCCTTAAATACCGCCGTCAATCGCCATCTCGTCGTCGAAAAGCTTTTGGAAGGAAACGCAGATCCTACGTTCGGCCCGGTCCCGCCCGTAAGCGTTTCGCAGACAAAGATGCAGGAGATCGCCGGCACGAATCCCGACTTTTCGGCGATTCAAAGTCATTCTCCGGAAAAGGCGAAAGAATATCTGAAAAAGTCCTCTTGTTATCCGAACATTTTGGAAAGAGAAATCGATTTTAGAATGCGGGGCGACGACGAAAACAATGCGAACGGTTTGGCCTTGGCGGGTTTTTTAAAAGAACTAGGACTCAAGGTGAAAATCCGCCCGATGGAAAAGGCCGTTTTGTATAAGGAAAATGGAGAAGGCAAAGGGGATCTAACGTTGCTTTTTTGGTACGCCGATTTGCCGGGCGCTTGGAACTTTATCGATCCTTTGTTTTCCGGAAAGGATAAGGGGAACGGCGGAAACCGAGCGCATTATGAAAACAAGGAACTCGAACTTCTTTTTACGAAGGCGAGAAGTTCGGATTCTTTGAATCTTGAAACGGAAACGACCAAAGCCTTGCAGATTCTTTTGAGAGAATATCCTTGGATTTTTCTTTGGTCGCCGTATGAGACGTTTCTAATATCCGAAAAAGCGAAACGGTATCCTAGTTTGGCGGAATATCTTTAGTTGGCGGAAGTTCGAGTTCTACCGAATCACCGTCTCCTTCCTCCGCTTGCGGAAGAATCGTTCTATCGTTGGTCGCGGTTCCGCCTTCCGGAGCGGTCGTTTCCGGTGTTCCGGTTGTCGTTCCCGCGGGAGGCGCGGGTTGTTCTCCGATATAATAATACTGACCGTATAACGGATACGTGCAGGGAACGGAAGAATGAAGAAGACTTCCCGTGTCGCCGCACACGTCCACTTTCACAAAATCGCCGTTAAACGGTTTGACGAGCGTGTCCGAAAAGCCGATGTTTCTTGCGATATAACTCGCGTAACGAAACCAGATGTTTCCGCTGATTGCGGAACCGGAACCTTCGAACGGAGCGCCCACGTCGTTTCCGATCCACACGGTGGTCACTAAGTCGGGGTTGACTCCCGCAAACCAAGCGTCGCGAACCCCTTTGCGGCTTCCCCATTTTTTACGCGCTTCCTTCGGAGATTGAACCGTCCCCGTTTTACCGCCCATCGGAAACGAATCCTCCGCTTTGAGACGGAGCTTCATCGTTCCTTGTTCGCTCAACACGCCTTCCAAAAGATTGATCGTTTCCGCACACGCGACCGGATCGAGGATTTGAATCGCCTCGTTCGGATCTTTTAAAGGAGCGGAAAACATCTCGCTTCCTTCCATATCCGTGATTCTTAATATCTGAACCGGAGTTACTTTCTTTCCGCCGTTTGCGATCGTCGCGTAGATCAGCGCCAGTTCCATCGGAGATAATTCCCCCGAACCGAGAGCCAGAGAGAGATTTGGTTGGAATCTTTTTTCCAGAGTCGCCTTGTCGATGTCCAAGATCATCCCGATCTTTTCGAGAAAGTCGCTCACTCCGAATTCGTTTAACAATTTCACGGCGATCGTGTTGATCGACTGTGCGAACGCGATTCTCGCGGTGACTTCTCCCTTGTAACCTTTGTACCAATTTTTCGGCGAATATCCGCGTATGTTGATCTCTTCGTCCATCACCTTGGAGGAAGGAGTGATGATTCTGTTTTCGAACGCGATCGCGTAGACGAGTGCCTTGATCGTGGAACCGGGTTGTCTTACGGCGGAAACCGCGCGGTTGAGTCTGAATATATTAGAAATCTTGTAACTACCGACCATCGCTTCGATATAACCGTTTCCGGGATTGATCGAAATCAGGGAACCGTTCATGTTGTCGATGATGGATTGTTGGATTCTCGCTTCTTCCGAATCGCCTTTTTTCGCGTATGCCGCTTTGACGTCGCTCAGCTTTTTGCGGACGGACTCGATCCCTTCTCGCAAAGACTTCTCCGCAGCGTCTTGTTTGTCGTAGTCCAAAGTAGTGTAGACGTTCATTCCTCTGGTTTCGATATCGATTTCGGAAAACGTATCGAGGATATGCTGACGGATTCCGTAATTGAAATCGGGCGCGAGATTGACGGTAAAGTCTTTGTCGAATCCGTATCTTGCGATCTCGGAAGCGTAGAATTCTTTTTCTCCGTCTTTTGTTATCTCGACCTTATACAAGGATTTGAAGGATTTCAGATTTGCGTCGATCTTCTTCGCAAAATTCTTATCTATGCTGGACGGATTCGGATGAAGCTGCGTGTTCTCGGACATAGGAACCATCACGAGCTTCTGCCGTTTGAGAGCGGTCTTTAAACTGCGAACGGGATTGTAATTGGATGGAGCGGGAATGATACCCACGAGCATCGCCGCTTCGGCGGGAGTCAATTCCGCCGCGGCCTTGTTGAAGTAATAACGGCTCGCTTCTTCGACTCCCGTGTTTCCTTCTCCCAAAAAGATTCGATTGAGATACATCGAAAGGATCGTGTTCTTGTCGAACTGACTTTCGAGATAAAACGTACAATAGAATTCCGTAATCTTGTTGAATATGTTTCTCGCTCCGAGATCAAGAGTCAGCTTTGCAAGCTGTTGTGTGATCGTCGAACCGCCTTGTTTTTGAAACGTGGTAAGGTTGATGAGAATCGCACGCAGAAGTGCGGTATAATTGATCCCGTGATGATTGTAAAATTCCCGGTCTTCGGAGGAAAGAAGGGCCCAGACGATGTTGCCGTGTTCCTTGAGATTGTCCGTGCGGATCGGCTTGAACTTTCTTCTGGAAAATTCCCCGATCAATTTTCCGTTTCGATCTAAGATTCGAATCGGACGGATCTGACTGATTTCGTAATAATTCGTGACTTCGTTTTTGAACTTATCGAGATTGGAAACGACTTCGTCTTTTTTGGTGAGCCAAACGACGTAAGAACCTCCGATCAAAAACGAGGCGATCGCGATCGCGGCGATCGTCGCATAACGGAGAATTTGCCGCCAGTGCGCTTTGGAAAAGAGGAAAAGTTTACGAACGGTTTCTTGGATTGAACTTAGAAGGGAGAATACTTTCTCGTTGCCGGATGCCATCATTTCCTCTTATCGAATCGGATCTCAGAGAAAGACAATAGAAACCGTGGAAACTTTGTAAAGTATTAGAAAACCTTCGGGGTAGAATCCTGTAAGATTTTAAAACGCTCTTCCCGTTGCGAATTTTTAAAATGTCAATCCGAATTCGTATCGATAGATTTGTGGGAACTCCCACAAAATCGGGTTTTTAGAAAGGTTGACTCCGGTTTTTCGTTTTTTGGAAAGAACTTATTTTTAAATTGCGGATCTTCCCTAAAATCACCTCTTTTTGAGAATCGTGAAATTCACTCTTCGATTCTTTTTGCGTCCTTCTTCCGAATCGTTTTTGGCGAGAGGCATCTCGTCTCCGAAGCCGCGCGTTTGAATTCTTTCCGAGGGAATCGAATGTTTTTGGGAGAGATATTCCGCAACCGCCTTGGCGCGTTTTTCGGAAAGAAGACGATTGTCCTTTTTCTTACCGACGTTGTCCGTATGACCTTCGATCTGAATTTCGATCTCGGGATTTTCTTTGATGATTTCGGCGAGACGATCGAGTTCCGGCGCTGATTCGGGAGCGATTTGAACGCTCTTGGATTCGAAGAATAAATTATTGATCTGAATCGTTCCGCGTTCCTTGATCGGCGGAAGCTGCAAAAGAACCTCCACCTTTTCGGAAATTTTCTTTTTGGAACTCAGATTCAAATTTTGGGAAACGGGAAGATATCCCTTCTTCTGCGCGTAAAAACCGTAGTTCTCTCCAAAGGGGAGAATGATCGAAAAATTCCCCGTGGAAGGATCGCTCTTGGCGCTTCCGATTTTCTCATGAGACTTTAAAGATTCGTAATGTATGTCCGCGGACAAAGGATTTCCGTCCGTGTCTACGACCTTGCCGTTTACGACGACCACAGTTTCCGGACGCATCTCCTTCGGAAGATAAGCCATAAACAATTGGCCTTCTTTGCTGATATAAGCCCAATCGCTGTTTGCGGGAATCGAAAAGAAGTTCACGCCTTTCAGGTTTTCCGAAACTTCCACTGGTTTGGTCCATTGATCCCAACCGTCTCCGATTCTTCTCGTCATATAAATCGAAAGGCCTTTGTGCCCGTCGCTGGAAAAATACAGAGTCCGATCGTCGCTCGCCAAGAACGGAGCCATCTCTTCGTGATCGGAATTGATGACTTCTCCGAGATTCGTTCCCAACGGAAACGTTCCGTCGCTTAACATTTTACTCGCATAAAGATCGAGTTTGCCTTTCGAGTCTTTGTGCTGGGAGGAATAGATCAGAATTCTTCCCGAAGAGGAAAGAGTGGAACCTCCGAACACTTCCTGACTGGAATCGTTTTTCTTTCGATAGAGATTATAAAAATCAGGAAATTTTAATATACTCGGCTTGGACCAGGAATCCTTCTCCTTAAAACTTTTGTACAAAGGAACTCTTCTCGTGATCTGTTTCGTCTTCTCGTCGTAGTCGTTTCTGAGTTCTTCGATTTTTTTGCGGTATTCGTTCGAGTTCTTGGAGGAACGCGCGGCCGATTCTCCCTTCGCTTCGAATTCCTTTTCGAGTTCGTCCAAAAGTTCTTTTTCTCCGAACGTCCCGAAGACGAAGAGTTCGTTTCCGCCCGGCAAAGCGGAGATGACCGCGGAAGGCATTTCGTTGTTGAGCGGAGCGCTCATTTCTTTTCCGTCTTCCCAAAACCCTCGGTCGTCGAGTTTGGAATACCAGATCTTCTGCGTTCCGGAGCGGCCGCGTTTGATGTAAGCCGTCCAAAAAAGATGTTTCCCGTCCGGAGAGGCCGTCGGATTGAACGCGAATATATTATGATTTACGTAATCGGGAATTTTTTTGATCGTCCAGGGTTTGAGTTCCTTCGTATCGAGAAAGGGATAGATTTCGTAACGGATCGGATTGCAGGTTGCGCCTTTCATGTTACAAAGAATCCGTACCGTCTTATCGTTGAGTTTGGAAAGTTCGGAAGTGATCTCGTTCGATTCGATCGGGACGTACGCGTTTTCGGCGGCTAATAGTTTTCCGAACTGAAGGATCTTACCGATCAATAATTTATCCTCGGCTTGAAGGCCGGTTAAAAACGGAAAACTCAAGATCAAAGGAAGGATTGCCTGAAGTTTAGAACGCATACGTTTTAAACTTCGGAAGAATTTCAAAAGTCCTTAATTCTCCTTTTTCTTGGCAAAAAACCCTATCTTGAAAATCATGGTCATGATTCTCCCCTGGCAGGTATTCTCAGATGATCAGCACTTCCGGATTAACCCTAAACTTTGGTAAAAAAATTCTTTTTGAGAACGTTTCGGTTAAGTTTAAGGAGAATTGCAGATACGGATTGATCGGAGCGAACGGTTCCGGTAAGTCCACGTTCATGAAAATCCTTGCGGGATTGGAACAGGCGGCAAACGGAGCGGTTTCCATCGACGCGGGATTGAAGCTCGGATATTTAAAACAGGATCATTACGAATACGAGAACGAAACGGTGCTCAACACCGTGATTATGGGGAACAAGGAACTCTGGGAAGTTTCCCAGGAACGGGACGCGATTTACGCGAAACCCGAGATGTCCGACGAGGACGGAATGCGTGTTTCCGAACTTGAAGAAAAATACGGAGAACTCGGAGGTTACGAAGCGGAAAGTACCGCGGGCGAACTTCTCGAAGGTTTGGGAATTCCCACGACCAGTCATACGCAGACTCTCGCATTTTTAACCGGAGGTTTTAAACTTCGGGTATTATTGGCTCAGGTTTTGTTTCAAAAACCGGACATTCTTCTTTTGGACGAGCCTACCAACCACTTGGATATCAAGACGATTCACTGGCTGGAAGAATTCTTAACGAACTACCGCGGCGTCGTCATCGTTATCTCTCACGACCGTCACTTTATCAATTCGATCGCGACTCATATCGCCGATTTGGACTATCAATCCTTGACCATCTATCCGGGCAACTACGACGACTTTATGGAAGCGTCCACGATGGCCCGCGAACGTCTGTTAGACGAGAACAAACGCAAGAAGGAAAAGATCGCCGAACTTCAGGACTTCGTAAACCGATTCAGCGCGAACGCGAGTAAATCAAAACAAGCGACTTCCAGGCAAAAGCAAATCGAGAAGATCAAACTCGACGACGTCAAACCTTCTTCCAGGGTTTCTCCTTATATTCGTTTTAAAATGAAGAAGCCGCTCGGTAAGGACGTAATTCTTGCGGATAACGTTTCGAAATCTTACGATCGTGCTATCTTTAAGGATTTTACGATCAATATCACCAAAGGTGAGAAGATCGCGATCATCGGAACCAACGGAGTCGGAAAGACCACCTTGTTAAAAACGCTGATGAAACAGATCGAGCCCGATACCGGTAAAGTAACGATGGGAGAATCCGTAACCGCTTCCATTTTTCCTCAGGATCATAGAGAAGGTATATTAGAAGACGCTGATACGATTGTGGAATGGTTGTATCGTTACGCCGATCCGGGAACCGAGTTGGAAGAGATCCGGGCGATTTTGGGAAGAATGTTGTTCAGCGGCGATATGGCCAAAAAACCTACCAGCGTTCTTTCCGGGGGAGAAAAATCCAGAATCATCATCGGAAGAATGATCATGACCGGAGACAATCTACTCGCGCTCGACGAACCGACCAACCACTTGGATTTGGAAACGATCGAAGCGTTGAACTACGCTTTATCCATCTTTGAGGGAACTGTAATTTTCGTTTCTCACGACCGCGAGTTCGTATCTTCTTTGGCGACTCGGGTGATCGAGGTTTCCACCGAAGGAATCCGCGATTTCAAAGGGTCATACGAGGACTTCTTGGAACGAGAAGGTGCGGAATTCTACAAACGTTTATCCGGCGGTCCTGTTTTAGCGGAATCCTAACGAGCGCCCATAGGAAGCGAGTTATCGATATGATCGCGGAGCGAAATCATATCGCTCTTTGCGAAGCAAAGAAATAGAGCGCCCTGAAATGCGACCCGTAGAGAGCATTTCACTGAGTTCGAACGAAACTGAAACGAGACATGTGCCTCCTTCTCTACGGATTATTCTGCAGGAAGCGAGTTATCGATAGGACCGCTGAGCGAAATCCTATCGCTCTTTGCGAAGCAACGAAATAGAGCGCCCTGAAATGCGATCCATAGAAAGCATTTCACTGAGTTCGAACAAAACTAAAACGAGACAGGTGCCTCCTTCTCTATGGATTATTCTGCAGGAAGCGAGTTATCGATAGGATCGCTGAGCGAAATCATATCGCTCTTTGCGAAGCAAAGAAATAGAGCGCCAAAAATTTTTCCACAACATAAGCAAACCTGCGCTTCGCTTCATGCAGATTTCCGTAATTCAATGCTTTATGGTTCAATTTCAAAGCAGCAATCTTCTTGTGCTCGCTGAAAATTTTGTTTTTCATCAGAACGAAGGATCGCTCTTCGTTCTGATCGATTCGTTTAGCGATTTATGCGATTCTTTCCATTTGCTTCCTTTACTGAATTCTTGGTCTTTACCTTTGTGTAATGTCCCACTTTGCCTCTGTTTATCTATGACAATTTTCTTTTCCTTTTATAACTCGCAAAAAAATAAATTAGATATTTTGAATCTGTTTTCATCATCCTGAGGGTTTCTTTTTGGAAAAAAGGATAAATAAATTCAAAATTTTGAATCTGTTTTTTCATTTTCCGGAACCGTTCTTTTGTGCGGGCGATTTTTCGCTTGCGCAAACTTTTTCAAAGAGGTCTTTTATGATCATGACAGCTTTAGTTCAAAAAGTTCCTAGACGTTTGGGGGAACTCTTAGGGCCGGAAGGCACCATCGAGTTCGTGGATTATTTAAACCGTGCTTTTGGAAATATCCATTCCAATGCGATTGAAACGGTATCGGATCGATTTGAACTTCGTCTTTCCGACGAGAGTTCCAAGCATCGGGCCGAGATTTCCGGTTTGAAAACCGAATTAAAATCCGAGTTTCAATCGGAGTTTTCAAGGTTACGATCCGAATTTGCGGATTTAAAGTCGGATTTTGCCGAACATCGCGCGGATATTAAATCCGAGATTGCGGAAATTCATAAGGCGATTTCAGTGCAGACGAAATGGATTTTAGGAGCAGTGATCGGGTTGGTAGGAGTATTTTCGATTCTCGTAAAATTCTAATTTTCTCGAACGAACTTTGTTTTCTGCAAATTCCGAAGCGGGTTTGTGGAAAACAGCAGATAGAAAATCGAAAAGCGCTCGAAACGAACGCTGTCTTTGCGTTTTCTGAAATACATCCCCAAAAAACAGAATGATTTTCTTGTTGAGCGGTCGATCCGGCGCGGACTTCTCCGCTTTTCCTAAAAACTTAGGACCTTGTTTTCAAAAAAGTCAATAATCCTTCCAACGCTTTTCTTCGATGCGAAACGGAATTCTTTTCGGATTCGGAAACCTGCGAAAACGGTTTCTGAAACGGCGGATAAATGAAAACGGGATCATAACCGAAACCGTATATTCCAATCGTATCATATTCTTCCGCGATGATTCCTTCGCATTTCCCCTCAAAGGTTCGTTCGGTCGTATCGTCCACATACGCGATCACGCAGGCATAATGCGCGCTGCGGTTCGCGTTTCCTTCGAGTTTTTCCAATAGAAGCAGTGCGCGGCCTTTGTCGTCCAAACCCGGTCCTCCGAATCGTGCGGAATACACTCCTGGTTCTCCGTTTAATGCGGAAACGCAGATTCCCGAATCGTCCGCGATCGAAGGGAGTTTGGTGATTCGATGGAGTTCTCTTGCTTTGATAAGAGCGTTTTCCGCAAACGTAACGCCCGTTTCTTCGGCGTCAAAAGAAACGTTCAAATCCTTGGGAGTAAGGATTTGAACTCCCAGCTCCGTAAGAATGAAGCCGACTTCTTTTACTTTATGCGAGTTGTTTGTGGCGAGGGCGAGTTGTTTCAAAAAACGATCAGCGATTCAATTTGAATTCGTCGAAAGCGTCTTCTATATTCGGGACAACCTTGAAGACCTTATCCAACATCGTGATTTCAAAAAGCTGCAGCAAATCCTCGTCGTTGACCACGATGATGATATCGCCTTCGGCGCTTTTGAATTTCTTTTTGTAAGAAACAATGATGCCTAACGCGGTGGAGCAGATATGATTCACTTCGGTGAGGTCGATGATGATCTTCGGACTCGGATCGAAATTGTGTTCACTCAGATTTCGGTCCAATTCTTCGCTGTCGGATTGAAGAATGGATCCTGCAATTTTAATGATATGAATATCGTCTTGTACGGTTATTTCCATGGCGTCCCGTTACTTCTGTGGCTGTTTGAATTTGGTTTTTCAACAAAAAAACAGGACCGGAACGGGATTTTTGACACCTTTTTCAAGGATTCTTCCGTTTTCTATGTCCCTTGGAGAAAGAATTCTCCGTTTCCCTGGAAAAGCGTCCTTCCGATTGCACTTCTTAAAAAATAAAAGAGAAGAATTTCCTGAAATTTGTGATTCGATCCTGGAATCTTTTGGATTGGTTGGAGCATATAGAATGGGAAAAAAGATCGGATATATAACACTTGGAATTTTATTCTTATTAGTTTTGTCCTATTGGGCAGGTCAAGGACCGAAGGTTGCGATTCCCAAGGACACGAAACCGGGCGCTGAATTCGTTTTTCCGGGAGAAGAGCAAACAACGGCGGATACGCTCGCACTTTTGATTTCTTCCCTGAAAGAAAAATATCCGCAAGGTAGCGAAGCGAAGAGGGACGCGCATCCGTTCGCACACGGCTGTGTGAAAGCGAAGTTCACCGTTGCCTCCTCCGTTCCGGAGGATTTGAAATTTGGAATATTCAATTCTCCTAAAACATATTCCGCGTGGGTGCGTTTCTCGAACGGTTCCATCACGAAAAAGCCCGACTTTGAAGGGGATATCCGCGGAATGGGAATCAAACTTACGGGAGTGGACGGTCCGAAACTCGCTTCCGACGAAAAACGAACGCAGGATTTTTTACTCATCAATCATCCGGTTCTGCCGGTAGGCGCGCCGGACGAATATCTCGCGTTGTTCAAAGCGGCGTTTGCAAAAAAGCCGATGTCGTATTTTTTCGGAGGAATGCCTTGGAATTGGAAGCTGAGCGCTTTGAAAGAATCGATTTCGATCCGCAGAAAAAAGATTCCCGATGTTTTGGAAATTCGTTATTGGAGTACGACTCCGTATCGTTTGGGAAAGGATTCCGTTGCGGTTAAATACTCCGCAAGACCTTGCGAAACGAAAGAATTAAAAGTTCCCGAAAATCCAGCGGAGAATTATCTGCGTCAGACGATGGTTTCTCATTTGAAGGAGAAGTCCGCTTGTTTTGAATTTATGATTCAGAAACAAGGAGATCCGATTTCTATGCCCGTCGAAGATCCTGCCGTTCACTGGAACGAAAGCGATTCTCCCTTTATGCCCGTCGCTAAGATAGAAATTCCGGTTCAGGAATTCGCGACGGAAGAACAGGATCGTTTTTGCGAAAATCTTTCCTTCAATCCTTGGCATTCTCTCGAAGAACACAAACCTTTGGGAGGAATCAACCGTGTTAGAAAACTTGCGTACGAATCGATCGCAAAATACAGACACGAGCAAAACGCAGTAAAACACGTTGAACCGGCGGAATAAAATGAAATATCGAATCCAAAACCCTTTTTCCTTTTTTCAAAAGAACGTTCTTCTTCGAACGGCCGCGTATGTGTTCGTTTGTTGTCTGTTCGTATTAGCAAATCCTTCGTTTGCGCAAACGCAAGGCGGTTATTACGCTTTGGTTTATTCCAAATCGGGAGTGATCGGTTCCATCGAATTCAACGGTATGACGATCGTTCCCGAATCGGGAACGGAAGACATAAGCGGTCAAATCGATTTGAACGTTTGGATTCTCCCCGGCGTGAATCAAATCAAAGTCAAAGGAATCCGCAAAAGAAAAGCGGACGAGTTTGCGCCCAAGATAAAAGCCGTTCTCTATCTCGCGCAAAAAGGCCAATTCCCGGACGAAGGACAAAGGATCGCCGGTTTCGAATGGGAAGAAGGAGAAGGTAAACCGGTTCTTCCGATCGAACAGGACGTTACGTTTACTCCCGCGGAAGTTCCTCCTTCCGAACTCTGGAAGATCGCCGAAGAGATTCAACTGACCGATGAGGATAAACAAAAGATCCAAACGGTCGTTAGCGATCTGTATGAAGGTTTTCAGAAGAAGGACGAGAAAAAACTTTTTGACTTAATGGAGTTTCGAACGAAAGAGTTCGCGCGCGCGAGATATTATTCTCCGGAAGACGATATCAAGGATCTAAAAAAGGGAATCCGGAGTATTCTCAAAACCGTGGGCGGAAAATTGGACAAACTCGAATTGAACGAACTTCAATATCGGTTGATCTCGGATAAGAAGGTCGTCGTCGTTACGTTGAAATCCGGAAAGAGCCCGATCGAAAACAAAAAGAAAGGATTCTCCGTTCCTTTGCATCTTTCCAAAGTAAAAGGAGAATGGATTCTTTCGCGTTAATGCTCTGAATTATAATTCGAAGTCCGTTCCGTAGGAAGGGCTTCTGCGTATATCTTGACAAAACGAAAAATTATATTAGGTTTTTAACATGGACGTGAAAACCCCTTTGCAGCAGATTCTCTTTTGGTTTCGGAGTTCTCTTACGATTCGGATTATCGGAATCGGTATTTTGGCTCTTTTGCTTTTGATCCCTTCGTTTATGGTTTCGAATCTGATCCAAGAACGCGAACAAACGCGAAACGCGGCCGAGGAGGAAGTCACTTCGAAGTGGGGCGGGTATCAAACGATAGGAGGTCCGATCGTTTCCGTTCCTTTTTACGATTCGATCAAAAACGATCGCGGAGAATCGGAACGGATTCTGCGTTATGCGCACTTTCTTCCCGAAGATTTGCAGATTACGGGAACGGTAAAACCGGAAAAAAGATACAGAGGAATTTATATCGTTCCTTTGTATCAGGCCGAGTTGAAGATCAACGGAAGTTTTTCCGCTCTCGATAATCATTCTCTTCCGATTTCCAACCGCGACCTGCTTTGGTCCGATGCGTTTCTTTCGCTCGGCATCAGCGACGTAAAAGGAATCCGTGAAAAGATTTCCATTCAACTCGGGGGCGACACGAAAGAGATGGGGCCCGGCACGAGAACGAACGACGTATTCGTTTCCGGGGTGAACGTAAAACATTCTTGGGATCCGAGTCGTTCGAAAACATTCTCCTTAAAACTTTCGTTTAACGGAAGTAAGGAGTTGTATTTTCTGCCGATGGCAAAGGAAACCAAGGTGAACATCGATTCTCCTTGGCAAACTCCGTCGTTTGAAGGGGATTTTTTACCCGATTTTCGGGACATTACGAGTTCCGGTTTTAAAGCGAACTGGAAAGTGTTGGAATTGAATCGGAATTATCCTCAGGATTTTATAGGCGATGCGGAATCCGGTCAAGTTAACGGTTATCGTTTCGGAGTTCGGTTCCTTTTGCCGGTCGACGAATACCACAAGACGATCCGTTCCTCCAAATACAGCGAACTCTTTCTTCTTCTGACCTTTATCACGTATTTCTTTATCGAAGTGTATAAGAAGGTGAGGCTTCACTTTATCCAATACTTGCTTTTGGGATTTGCGGTATTGCTGTTCTATATTATGCTTTTATCATTAACGGAACACATTCCGTTCAACGTTTCCTACTGGATCGCAAGTTCTTTGATTCTCGCGTTGGTGACTTTGTATTCCCGCGCTTTTTTCAAGGGCGAAGCGGTCTTTCTTGTCGCGGGCGGAACGATCTTCGCGTTTTATCTATTCTTCTTTACCTTGCTTCAGCTCGAAGACTTCGCGTTGCTTGTGGGAACGTTCGGCTTGTTTATCCTTCTCGCGATCGCTATGTATTTTACGCGGAGAATTCAGGAATTGGAATCGAACAAGGATTCTCAATCGTAGAATTTTAATCCGTCCGATCGGGTTCCTTTTTCGGAAAATGAATTGTAGAATGATTCGGATCGTTCACTCTGACCCACCATGAACGATCTGAATCGGAAACAATTTATCAAATCCTTCTTTTATTTGGTTTTAAGCGGGTTTGCTTTGGACCTGCTTTCGAAAGATAAGAAGGAAAAATCGAAGCCCTCTTTGACGAATGAGAGTTCGAGCGTAAAAAACGCGCATCCCGATTCCAATTTTAAGAGCGTCTATCTCGATTCTAAGTTGAGAAATGAATTCTTTCTCTTTCTTCAAAACGTTTATCATCTTTATCCCGAAGCGGACTTTCACAAGCTTATATTCGAACTTTCCCAATCGAAACAAAACGATAGGGAAATTTACGAAGCGATTCTAAAGGAAATTCCTCAGATCAAACCTTTTGCAGGGATTATAACATACGCGCTTCCCGCTCTCAAAAAACAAAAGTTGGAAATCTCGAAAGAAGTGGGCGATTTGTTAGGCGAAGGCAGTCGATTCAACGGGTATTTGGAAATCGGAACCACGGGAAGATACGTTTCCAATCTCCAAAAGAAGATGCACATAGAGGGCGCCGTCTTCGTGTTAAACGATCTCGAACCGAAATACAGTCTGGAAGATTTGGTCGAGCGCGGACAAATTGCAAAGGTGGGGAAATTCGTTTCTCTCGGGGATTATGATCCGATTCCCGAAGCGGCGATTGCGCCGGAAAGTTTGGATTTGGTCACGAACTTCATCGGCTTTCACCATTCTCCCGCAAAACGGCTCGACGGTTTTATCAAATCGATCGCAAAGGTTTTGAAACCCGGAGGAAAGCTCGTTCTTCGCGATCACGATGTGAACTCGAAAGAGATGCGTTCCATCGTCGCTTTGGCCCACGATGTGTATAACGCAGGCCTGGAAATTTCTTGGGACGAAACTTCTCGTCAGATACGGAACTTTACTTCCGTTTCCGAGATCGAACAGCGAGTCGGCGAGTTCGGTTTAAAACCCTTGGGCAAATATATTCTTCAAAAAGGCGATCCCACTAAAAACACTCTGATGGCATTCGTAAAATCCGCATGAAAAAACTCATTCTTCTTCTTTTCGTCTTTGCCAGTTCCCTTTTCGCCGATCCGGCGATCGTAAACGACGTCACCCAGATCAATCCGATTCCGGTCGCAAGAGTCGTCGCACCGAAAACGTTAGACGAAATACAGAACTTGGTAAAGAATCATAACGGCCCGATTTCGATCGGAGGCGGAAGGTTTTCCATGGGCGGTCAGATCGCAACGGAGAACGCGTTGTTCATCGACACGAGGGAGTTCGATAAAATTCTTTCGTTTGACGCAAAGACAAAGATGATCACGGTGGAACCCGGAATTACCTGGAGAAAACTCCAGGAATTCATCGATCCTTTCGGTCTTTCCGTTCAGATCAAACAGACGTATTCCAACTTTACGATCGGAGGCTCTCTCAGCGTTAACGCGCACGGAAGATATATCGGTTACGGTCCGATGATCCTTTCGGTTCGTTCCATCAAAGTCGTGTTAGCCGATGGAAAACTCGTGAACGCGAGCCCTAAGGAAAATCCGGAAATCTTCTTTGCCGCGGTCGGCGGTTACGGCGGAATCGGCGTCATTGCAGAGGTGACTCTTGCGTTGACGGACAACAAAAAGGTAAAACGTTCCGTAAAAAAACTGCCGATCACGGAATACAAAAAATTCTTTTTTGAAAACGTTCGTAATAACGCAAAAGCGCAGTTTCACAACGGGGATATCTATCCTCCCGCTTATGAAAACGTAAACGCGGTTACTTGGGAAGAAACGGAAGAACCCGTGACGGTGGAAGACAAGATCGTTCCCGTGAAGGAAAGTTATTGGCTTGAGAATCTCATCTACTTCTGGTTAACCGAACTTCCTTACGGAAAAGAATTGAGGGAGTCCGTTTTGGATCCGCTTTATTACCGCAAGGATCGAGTCGTCTGGAGAAATTACGAAGCCAGTTACGACGTTCAGGAATTGGAACCGCCGACTCGAAGAATCAGCACGTATGTTTTACAGGAATACTTCGTTCCGGTCGAGAAGTTCGACGAATTTTATCCGTTGATGCGTTCGATCCTGCAAAAGCACGACGTCAACGTGATGAACATTTCGATCCGTCACGCAAAAGCGGATTCTGGTTCTTATTTGGCTTGGGGAAGAACGGAGGTTTTTTCCTTCGTGATTTATTACAAACAACGAGTTTACGAAAGCGCCAGAAAAGAAGTCGGTGTTTGGACGAGAGAGTTGATCGATGCGGTAACGAGCGTGGGCGGCGCTTATTATCTTCCTTATCAGCTTCATGCGACGGTTTCGCAGTTTCACAAGGCGTATCCGAATGCGGACCGCTTCTTAGCATTAAAAAGAAAACTGGATCCGAGCTACAAGTTCCGAAACAAGCTCTGGGACAAATATTATTTTCATAAGGAAGAAGACAAAAAGATCCGGCTCGAATTGGATTCCCTCAAGAATTATTCGCGCAACGAGGATCAGACCTTTTTGACGCTGCCGGAATGGTATATCGTTTTCAGTTCGGACGAATATGTAAATTTCCTAAAGCATTCTCCTCCGAGCGCGTTTCCGTATTGGGGAAGCGTCGCGCAGTTTTGGAGGATTTACGGAAGGGTGATCGTAAAAACTTGGAATTCGTACGAGTTCAATTGGGGTTATCATCTGATGATCAACGTGATCGGAATCAGTTATTCGGGAGAATTGATTCTAAAATCCCTCTATGAGAACACGATCGGAAGAATCACGGAATGGATCGCAGGAACTTCGGGGCTTACGCCGGAAACGAACGTCGAATCTTACATGCAAAAAGTTGCAAGAGAATACACAGATTTCGTTCGTCTTCGTCCTTGGTATGAATATCCGTTTTATTCCAAGTTCAAGGAATTTTGGACGATTCGGGACGGGGAGGGAACGAGCGTTATCCGTAGATGGGAACGGAGAATGTTTTTTTCGGCCGAACTTCTTGCTAAAGCGACATACGGAAAATTGATTGCGATGGGAACGGAATCCGTTTACGAACCGGAAACGTTCGAAGTGACGGCCTGGGTCAAGGAAAACGGCCGCAGTGCGATCCGCAAAATTCCGAGATACGAGGCGTTTACGCAGACCGTCCCGCAGCTCGTAAAGAAAAACGTTTCCTTCACGGAAATCGCGGGGAATAAACAAATTCTTTTGACCTTGATCGTTCCCGTTGATGCGAATCTACGCGATCAAGAAACGATACTCTACGAATGGAAGATTTTGACCGAGCCGAATTTAAAACGAACCGCGGTCATCGTTCCGATTTCAAGACTTCATGAAATTCTAATAAAGGCGGAATCGAACGGATATAAGCTCGACCATATCTTCGATTATTGAGTTTTATTGATGCGTTTTAAAAGGCATAGAAAAATGCGCTTTATGGATCGGAAGCCTCAAGCTTTCGCCTGCGAATCAGCGCGCAACGCTCAGCCGGCTTTTGATTGTTTCGCTCTCTATAGATCGCTCGATATATTTCTAGATTTTATGCGGGTTCGTTTAAATCCGTCTTGCTGATTTCACTCGAATTGAAATTCTTCACAACATGAGATATATACTTCAATTCTTTTGTTTTCTTGCGTTTGTATCCTGCGCCGTAACTTCGCGTCCGTCAACGATCGTAACCAAGGGGAAACCGGTTTCCGTAAATAATTTCGTTCCAACTCCGAAAGGTCCGATCGTATTTCAAAAAATAACGGCCGCCGATTGGGTCGTGGACCGTGGAGGTCTGATCAATCTGAAAGATCCGAAGGCGAAAGCGGCCGGATTAAAATCCGAGGAAGAACCGATTCAGATTTATTTTTACGTGATCGATCATCCTAAGTTCGGCAGATACGTGATCGATACAGGTCTTTCTCAGGTTTTTAGAAAGGATCCGAAAGAATGGCCCGTTTCCTGGATCGTAGCTTCGGTGATGAATACGTCCGCTCTGAAGGTAAAACTTACCGTCGACGAATGGCTCAAGAAAGAACCGAAAAAAGTGGAAGGAATTTTCCTAACTCATTTACACCTCGATCACATCATGGGGACGAGCGATTTCTCCTCCGATGTTCCTATTTACGTAGGGCCGAACGAAGCCACGAATAAGAAGTTCATCAATTCTCTGGTGCAAGGGAGCACAGACGGTCTGTTAGGCGAGAAGGTTTCCTTTTCGGAATTGGACTTTGCGGAGGCGGCAAAGAATTCTTCCTATCCTGCGATCGACTTTTTCGGAGATCAATCCTTGATCATCATTCACGTGGAAGGTCATACGAAAGGAAGTCTTGCGTTTCTGATTCAGAGTTCTTCCGGTTCCCATCTTATTCTCGGCGATTCCTGTCATACGAGCTGGGGTTGGGAGAACGGCGTAAGCCCGGGCGATTTTACGGAGGATCAGGAAAAGAATCAGTCGAGCCTGAATTTCCTAAAGGAATTCGCCTCTAAAATTACCGGTATTCGCGTCCATCCGGGTCATCAGAGTTTACCCGAAAAATAAGTTTTAGAAATTTAGAATGTACGAAATTATTCCTACGGAGAATATAAATGAAAGAAATTGACCGTTCCAAACCGGTTCTTGTCACCGGAGGCGCCGGGTATATCGCGTCCTGGGTGATTCGATATCTGCTCGAAGACGGAGTTTCCGTGCGCGCAACCGTTCGGAATAAATCGGATTCCGCGAAGATATCGCATCTTCTGAAACTCGCGGAACGTTTTCCGGGTAAACTGGAATTTTACGAAGCGGATCTTTTGAAGGAAGGATCCTTTTTGAATGCGATGACGGACAAGGGAGGAGTGGAATTGATCATTCATACCGCTTCTCCGTTTTTTATAGACGGGATCAAAAACCCGCAGAAGGAACTTGTTGAACCGGCAGTATTAGGAACTAAGAATATTCTGGAATCTGCAAATGCAAGCCCTTCGGTGAAACGAATCGTTCTGACATCCAGCGTTGCGGCCGTGATGGGAGATAATATCGACGCCTCATCCCTTCCCAATCGAAGACTTTCGGAAGAACACTGGAATACGACGAGCAATCTCGGTCACCAACCGTATCCGTATTCCAAAACGCTCGCGGAAAAAGAGGCGTGGAAGATCGCCGATGCACAATCGCGATGGGATCTGATCACGATCAATCCTTCGTTCGTGATGGGACCTTCCGTTTCGGACAGAGCGGACGGAACGAGCGTGAACTTTATGCTTTCTATGATTAACGGTAAATTCGCTCCGGGCGTTCCCGATATGATGATCGGATTTGTGGATGTTCGCGACGTAGCTCGCGCTCATATCCTTGCGGGATTCACTCCTTCCGCAAAAGGCCGTCATATCGTTTCGAATACGACTTTGAAGTTTTTGGACGTTGCAAAGGTGATTCGGGAAAAATATGGAAAGCGATTTCCGACCCCGAAAAGTTCCCTGCCTAAGTTTGTGACCTATTTGATCGGGCCGTTTTTCGGATTATCCTGGTCGTATATTTCGCGTAACGTGGGAATCCCTTTTGAGCTCGATCATTCGTATAGCAAAAAAGATTTAGGTCTGACGTATCGTCCTATTTCGGAAACGTTCGTGGAGCATATCGAGCAGATCGTTTCTTCTAAGATGCTTTCGAAAAAAGGCGCTTAAAAATTTCCAACGAGGAAAATTCCGTTTTGGGTTGAAAATGAAACCCAAAACGGAGATCGGGGCGATCGATTTTCCGTTTTTCGTTTTTTTGAATTGGGCTTCTTGAGCGGAAAATATAAGAAAATTAGAATATTAGCAAGCGTCTCCACCCGACAAAAACATCGTTTGCAGCTGATTGTTCTTGATCCTTGCAAACTCGTTTATGTAGCCGTCGTAACCGTTGTGATGGAGAATCAAAACCGGAGTTCCGTTTTCATCCAAGTCGAGAGCGTCGTTTAGGTGATATTGGCCCCCATAAACGGCCTGATCCTTACTCAAAACATCGAATTTTTCGAAGATCCTCTTTCCTACTTCCCCGTTGTTTAGCTCGTAAATCGCCGCGTAATAAGCTTTTTCTTCCGGTTCGACCCGAAGTGCGTAACGAATATAAATATATTCTTTTTCCGGAGCTTTGATAGAATTGAAATCCCCCCGTTTTACGAACTTCAATTCCGCCGCTTTCGGATATTTTTTCTTGAAGATTGCCGCCGCGGAGGAATCGAGTAATGCGCCGATTTTTTCAGAGGGCTCGTAACGATCCGATCGTACTTTGTCGCCGATCTTGGAACCGAACATCGCATAAACGGAATTTTCATACGTATTCAGTTTTTTGAATGCAGCTAAGTTCCCGCGAACGACTCGGATTTCCTGACAACCGGTGGTTTCTTTTTTTTCGGGCGAGAATTCTCCCGCTATGCTTGCACGTTCGTATGCGTTCGCCTTTTCTTTTTCCTGTATCGCTTTCTTCTCCAAATAGTACGCTTCCGCGGAGAAGTCGCTCGCGGAAAACCATTGATTTTTAATGCGAATCGCTAACGATCGAAACCAAGATCCTTCCGTGCTTGTATAAACGGAACCGAAGAGCTTTGCACTGGAAAGATCTTCCGGAGATTTTTTACTTAAAAACTCGGATGAGGCATATCCTTTTGCTCCCGACTTTGTAGAGATCTCCTGCCATTCTTCATATTGGGAATCTTCTTTGACGAAAACGACTTCTCCTTTTTCCAGTTGAAACAACACTTTTCCGTCTTTCGGTTTTTCCCTTACGTTCAATTTTCCTTCCGAAGTCAAAACGTATCTCTGAAATTTTTTATCCTGAGCGTGGTTGGATTCTGCAAGAACGGCGATCCACAAAAGAGATATGATCGCGAAAAGTTTCGTTAAGGATTGGATGGAGATTTTTTTCATGTGCTACTTCTTCGGATTGGGGTTGGTGAGAGGGAATTGTTTACGATTTCTCTTTCCTTTCAATAAAAATTCAGAAAATAAAATTTTAGTATTTTATGGTAATCTTATAGTAGTGTTAAAATGAAAAACCCAAGCTTGATTAGCTTGGGTTTTCGAAACTTAAGTCTAAACTAACTTCTTAGTTCGTCAGCTGAAACGTAGATCCAGATGCGCTGTTGGAAGTTAAAATGATCGTATAAGCTCCAGCAACATTGAATCGAATCGATCCAGAAGCGGTAATGTTTGAAGTTCCTGTAAGTACTGTATAGTCAGTTCCGGCAACTGCCAATGTGGAAGAAGTTGAAAGTGGGCAATTCCCTTTGTATATAACGTAAGAGTAAGAGCCGGAAGAATTTCCAAAAGATCCAATTGAATTCGCAGGTGCGGACGCAATTTGGATCGCTCCTATGCCAATTGCGCCACTTGTAGTAAAGCTAATAGATTGAACTCCACCGTTTTGGGTTGCAGAGATGGAAGCGATGGGAAGTGTAATCCCCGCCGCAGTGTAAGTGCAAGTATTCGCTCCGCTCAATGCGAGAAGAAGAGCGAGGTTGGTTGTATCGTCGTCCTTTTCGTCTTTTTTACACGCAGAAAGAAGGCTGATCAGAACGAGACAGACTCCAATTTTTTTAACTAATTTCATTTTGAAAATCTCCAAGAATTTTGAAATATTACATCGATTTGGCGAAGGCCGGTCAAGTTTTTTTGATTTTGGATGTTTACCTTTTTATAAATCGAAAAACAGAATGTTTTAAATTCGGCGCTGAGTGAATCAAATAGCATGGAAGAGCTTTTAGTGTAAACGCAAGTATAGGAAATAAATTTCATTTAGAAATTTTTGTCGGCGTTTCAGATTATTTTTATTTAAAAAAATCAAATTTTTTGTCCGTGTAAAAAACGAAACGAATATAACTAGCTCTGAAAATTTTAACCTTTTCATTCCGCATTCTATATAAGAAAAGAAACGTTCACAATTTTCATCCGATCCTTGTGGTTATTTATTCAGGGCCAGCGTCATGTCGGATTACAGAGGAAAATCGAAATGTAGAATGGTTTTTGTGAGGATTTTGTTTTTACAGAATCAAACTCTACGATCAAAGCTTTCTTGCTGGAAAGTGCGAATACTGTATATTCTTATCTCTTTATAAGAACCGCTCAAAAGCAATCGAATCAACGGAGTTTGCCTAATTAGAATATTGCGGAAACTGAATCTGTTTTCATAAAAGTAAACAAAGGACTAAAGCCACATTAAAAAAACAGCATGCTCGCACAAGTTCCCTTATGCTTCTCGCTCTTAAGTAGCAATTCAGTCCCTGCCAGTTTCGCAAAATCTCTGCAAAGTTTGATTCCTAATCCCGCACCATTTTCGTTGAGAGTTCCGGGGCAAGTGTACGATTCTTTCGAGAAAACGCGTTCCAATTCTTCCGAAGTCATTCCGATCCCTTCGTCTTCGACGCAGATGAGTTGTTTTTGATCGGAGATTTTTTTGGCCTTCAGATAAATCTTTCCACCGGGTTTGGAGAATTTGAGAGCGTTAACGAATAAGTTTCGCACGATCACTTTGAAGATATCTTTGTCGCTGAAGAGTGCGATCTCTTGGTCGAATTGCATCTCGACTTGAATGCATTTCAGTTGAACGTAGTCGTTGTAAAGCGCCGAAAGTTCTTCCAAAATCGGAATCGGCGAGAACGAAGTCTTATTGACCACGATGCTTCTCGAGTTCGCCTTCACCCAGTTCAGAGTGTTGTCGATTAGATCGATCGTGAGATACGTTTGAATATTCAATTTCGAAAGATATGGATACAATTCCGAAGCGGAAATTCCTTCGTTTTTGAAAAGAGAAATCAGAGATATGATCTGAATCAAAGGCGTTCTCAAATCATGCGCGAGAATGGATAAGAGCTGCGTTTTCGTGGAGTTGTTGTGACTCAGTTCGAGGTTTAAGGTTTCGAGATCGTGTATGTCCTGAAACGCGACCGCGTTGAGTTCTCCGAACTCGGTGCTTCGAACGTGAAACCACCGTTCTCCGTTGTTCTTGGTTCGGATTTTTGCCTTCATCGAGGCGTTGTGTTTGCCGCTTTTTCTTCCGAAATCGACTTCGGACCACCATTCATCCTCGATTTGTTTTCGATAGATATCGTCCGGATAGGCCTGTTGAAACCAGTCTTGAAGCGTGGGGATTTCCTGGATTTTATAGCCGATATGTTCGCGAAAACTCTTGTTGAGGTAGAGCGTTTGGAATTGGTCCCCTTTGACATGCGAAAGAAGCACCGGGCATGGTACGAATTCCACAAAACGTATTTTATCCCCGATGTGATCTAAGGCTTCCTGAATCAATTCCATTTTATTCGGTTCCGCATCGTATTCGAAATATGCTTCGAATCTTTCTAATATAAAGAATGCCTAATAGTATACTCCACGAGCCTGATTCTCAAATAAAAAAATAATTTACCGCCGAAAAACGGAATTTTGTTTGTGTCAAAATTCTGTCTTAAATATTCAGAATCCATAATTTACCTTTCGATTTGAAGCATTTTGAATCTTCGGTAATCCGAGTAGAAGCTCGCATTTTTCGCGATTTTTTATAGAACATATTCGGAAAGTATAATATACGGAAAGCGACCGTCTCTGATCTTTCGTTTTTTCCGTTTTCCCTTCCAAAAAAGAATTCTTTGTAAGCGGAATATAAGTGGGTTTTGGAGCAATTCGGCTAATATGCTCGTTCAGTGAAAATTTCCCGTTCGGGAAAAGCAAAATATACAAAAGGTGAAACATATGAAGAGAATTCTATCGATTCTCGCCATTTCTCTCGTTTTGGGAGCGATGGGGAATCTTTACGCAAGCCGCGGAGCGGTGGTGGAAAATCCGATCGACGTTTTTGAAAAATCTTTCGAAAACAAGGTTCTTTCCATTCAGAGAAAAACCCAAGTCAACGCGAACCTTCCGGTTCATCGGGCTCTTTTTTACGGAACCCATAACTCTTATAACAGCAAATCGTATGCGGGACCGTTCTTCTCATACGCGTTTCCGAATCAAAAATATTCGATCGGCGAACAACTTCGATTAGGCGCACGCTTTATCGAATTGGACATTCATTGGACCTTGGGTCTGCGCGCGCGCAAAGAACTTCTTCTTTGTCACGGGCAAGATAGTCACGTCGGCTGCAACGTTTTCGATCGTCCTTTTTACAAAGGTCTCGAAGAAGTTCGTGCTTGGGTTTCCAATCCCGCGAACCGTAACGAAGTTCTTCTTCTTTATATCGAAGATAAATTCGACGGTCATTCTTCCGAAGCTCTTCAAACGCTGAAGGATTATCTCGATCCTTGGTTGTATCGTTATTCGGGAAGTTGTTCGGACGTTCCTGCCCCGGAGAATATGCCGAAACTCGGCGATATGGTTTCTTCCAATCGAAGAATTCTTCTGATGAGCAACGGCTGCTACGATTCTCAATGGAGCGTTTATTTCAAAAGAATCTTTTTCGGTTCCACAACGGGAAGTCCGAAAAATTTCCGCGGTTATCCGGACTGCAATTATTCCAGAGCGACTTACAATTCCACGATGGTGCGTTTCTTCAACGATACTACGAATTACTTCGGCTTTTACGACGGCGTGAAAGAAAGCGGTTCATTCACAAACGCTAATATTTCCTCCATGCTTTCCTGCGAAGTGAACGTTTTCGGAATCGATCAGTTCGATCCCGATTTTGCGAAACAAGCGATCTGGTCCTGGAATGCTTCCGAACCGAACAACTGGGCGGGCAACGAAAACTGCGCCGTTATGTGGAGCAACGGAAGATGGAACGATCTCAACTGTTCCGCTGCAAACCGTTTCTCTTGTAAGGATTCTACCGGTAACTGGTATGTGACCTCAGGCGGCGGTTCTTGGTCTTCCGGTAATTCCCAGTGTTCTGCGGAAACCGCTGGTCGTTTTAAATTCTCCGCTCCTTTGACTCCGTATGAAAACAAAAAACTTCTGGAAGCGAAGAGCGCGGCGGGCGCGGGCGATCTTTGGCTGAACCTTACAGATCAAGGCTCCGAAGGAAACTGGACTCCTGGCAACTAACGTTTTCAAGCCACTCTTTTAAAGAATCTTCGCGGGACGGATGCAGATCCGTCCCCTTTTTTTGTCCTAATTATTTGAAACGGAGGAACAAAAATAGATGGAAATTTCTTATTTTTGTGACAGTCTTATGACCTAAATTTCAGGATATTAAGCGAAACCGCTCTCATTCAATCAAGATGGCCCCCGAAACGATCGAAACCAAGGAGGAGACCCTCCGTCGCTTTAATAAGGAACTGATGTCCTTGGCGAAAAATCCGGTCATCGACAGCGGCGATTTGAACGCTGCGTTGCACGTTCTTACGGAATCGATCGCAAGAGCTTTGCATTGCGAACGCTGCAGCATTTGGTTCTATAAGGAACTGAAGGTTTCCATTCAGTGTTTGGATCTCTTTATTCTTTCAGAGAATTCCCACAACTCCGGAATGGAACTCTTTCAACAAGATTTTCCGAAATATTTCGAAGTTCTTCAACACCAAAGATTGATCATCGCGGACGACGCTGTGACCGACGAAAGCACGAAGGAATTCGCGCAGAACTATCTTATTCCTCTGAACATCGCTTCCATGCTCGACGCTCCGATCCTGATGGACGGAAAACTTCTCGGTATCATCTGCAACGAACAAGTCGGCAAACCCCGCGCTTGGACTTTGGAAGAGCAGACCTTTGTCGGCTCGCTGGCCGATATGATTCCCCGCATCTTTCAAGCCGTGGAAAGAAAGAAGGCTCAAGACGAATTAAAAAAAGCGAATGAACGTCTCGAACATACCGTCAAAGCGAGAACGAGAATCATCCTGAGTCAAAAGGAAGAATTGGAACATCAGATCAAGATGGCCAAAAAAATCCAAGGCGCGCTTCTTCCTTCCGTTTTGCCAAAATCGAAATATCTCGATCTTCAATATCTTTACACTCCGATGATGGATCTCGGCGGGGACTTCGTGGATTTTATCTACGACGAGGAGAACGACGTTCTCGGATTTTTCATCTGCGACGTTTCCGGCCACGGGGTTTCGGCGGCGCTTCTCGCTTCGATGGTCAAGATGTCCTATCCGAACTGGAGATCGTTCATTCAAGATCCTGAATATGGAATCACGCAGATCTACGAATCCCTTTGCGGAAAATTCGCCGGTCATTTTATCACCGCCGTTCTCGGCTCGCTGAACGTCAAAACCGGAGAAGGTAAAATGACGAACGCGGGTCATTGTCCTCCGGTCCTTCTTCAAAAAGGGAAGAAGCCTACCGTATTCAACCGGACCGGGGCGTTGTTGACCGATTTGATTCCGCTGAAGCTCGAAACGGTTTTGTTTCATCTTGACGCGGGAGACCGACTTGTTCTTTATACCGATGGAATCATAGAAGCTTTTAACGAGGATCGGGAAATGTTCTCCGAAGAAAGACTTCTCGCGGTTTTGGATTCTCATGAAAACGAAACCTTGGACGGTCTTTGTCAAAAAGTCTTTTCCGAGCTGAATCGTTTTATGGGAGTCGCACACGAGGGTTTTACGGACGACTTGACGATCCTTGCGCTTGAAAGAAGAATTCCTTAGGAGATTTCTGCTCTTATGAAGGTTGCCCCGACTTATTCCATCCTGTTGGCGGAAGACGATGAAAGCAACGCCGAACTTTTAATACGTCATCTCGAACGATACAACTTCGACGTGGATCACGTCGTGGACGGAATCGCCGCCGAAATCAAACTCAGGAAGACGCGTTATGACCTCATTCTAACGGACAATAGGATGCCGAAGATGAGCGGCTTGAGTCTTTTGGAAAGAATTCCGGAAACGAACCGTACGACTCCGATCATTTTTCTTACGGTGAGCAACGAAAAAGAAACGATCATGCAAGCGGCGCATAATAAAAAACTCGTGGCCTATCTTCTGAAGCCGATCGATACGCAGGTGTTGATCGATAAGATTTGCCAGGCTCTGGGAATCAAAGGCGATTCTCTTGTGGATAAGAAGGAATTTCCGTTCGAGATTCTTCCGTTCACGAATACGGATCAAGGCATCGGAGTCGGAATCGAACTTAAGGGATGTCCGTACGGAAAAGGGATCGAAAAACTCGTTCAAGAAGTTTCCTTCTTCTTAAAGGAGCTTCCGACGTTGAGAAGCATTTTGATCAAGGTCAATCCGGAATTCTTTTATTCTAAAAACGCGGGACAACTTCTTTCCGGCCTCAGAGACCGTCTCGCCATCAAATACGAAATCCAAAAAGAAGACATCGTAGTTCAAACGGAACATTGAAAAAAATGGAACCTGCCCTTCGGCTCTTGGTCAGAGCTTTAGAAAATGGGAGGAATCCAATGAAAGGATTTTTAAAAGTTTCCGGTCTGATTCTTGTGGCTGCGGCTTTGTTTGCGGGAGGATGTAGATATTACAAGTCTCCTGAAAAAAGGGCGGAGTTCGTCGTTAAGAAGATCACTTCGGAATTGGATCTGAACGATTCTCAAAAAGAGAAATTGTATAAAATCAAAGACGAAATTCTGTCTAAAAGAAAAGAACTGAAACTTCAAGGGCCTCGAATTCCTGCGGAAGCTCTGGCGGAGTTCCGTCAGCCGACTTTGGACGAGAAAAAAATCAACAAGTCCTTCGAACTCGAGATGAACAAAATGACGGAGATGAGAACTTTTATGACCAAGAAAGCGATCGAGTTTCATGCGGTCTTAACTCCGGAACAAAGAAATAAACTAGTGGATTTGATTACAGAGTTTCAACAGAAACACCGTCATCATGATGACTGAATCTGAATTTACAGAAATCGTTAGTTCCACTCGGGACATTGTCCTCTCTGCGATCGAAAAGAACCTCGCAGAGAGGTTTTCTTATGCCATCGACGACGTGGCTCAGGAAACCTATTTTCGCGCGTACAAAGCCCTTAAAAAGGATCAGTTTCGCAAAGAATCAAAGCTGAGTACTTGGTTGTACGCGATCGCCAGAAACGAATCCCTGAGAATGAACGATAAGTTAAGAAGGGAAGAAGAGCGGACCGAGAAGCTCGCCAAATCCAAAAAAGAAGAAGACTTCCTCACCGTTCATCCCAACGTGAACGGAAATTCGAGATATTCGGAACAGAATTCGCAGGAAGTCATCGGAATGCTTCAATCTCTGATGGCTAAAATTCCAGATAAGTACAGAAGGGTTCTCGAGTTTTATCTTGCGGGTTATTCCGAAAAACAGATCGCCGAAACGATGGGAGTAAAACCCGGTACCGTAAAGTCGAGAGCCGCCAGAGGAAAAGAAATGATGAAACGAGTCGGAGCTAAGGAGAAATTTTATGAAGAATAACAACGCTTCTCCGATGAAAGGAGAAATCCTAAAAAGAAAAAAAGATCAGGATTGGGTGAAGAATATTTCCTCGAACGTGATCCGCAGAGATAAACGGGAAACGAGAAACAAACGCATGGTAGGCGCTTCTCTCGTTCTGTTTTTAGGACTGAGCGTATATGCGGGTTTTTGGTTTCAGGATGCCGATCTGGATCCGAGAGATCACGATCTTTTGAGCATCGGAGTTTTTGAGGAGTTGGAAAACGCCCTCGATAAATAAGAACCGGCCTTAAAAGCGGAGGGCGTCTGAATCGGAAAATACGCATTCCGTTTTTTGAATGCGTATTTTAATGGAGGAGGTTCCCGTTTGTGTCGCTTAACAAAAAGCGGTCTTTTGTGGACCGCTTTTTTATTTATGGAACGACTTCGGCTTCTTATCGGATTTTGGAACCTTCCTGAATTCCTTCTCCCGGAAATAAAATCACCTCGTCTCCTTCTTTCAATCCTTCGACGATCAACGCGCTATCTCCGCTTCTCGCTTCCATCTTGACCTTGGTCTTCTTCGCTTTATTTTTTAAAACTTGGAATACGTACCAATCCTCACCTTCGCGGAATAAGGCGGCGGTCGGTGCGATGATTTGGTTCTCCTTTTTCCCGCTTACGATTTTACAGCGGACTTGAAAACCTTCTCCCATTTCCGGCGGAGGTGCGAAGTCTACGATCGCGCGGACTCTTTGTTCTTCCACTCCCAATGAAGAAACTTTTGTGAACGCCGCGGGCTCCACCAGTTTCAACTTGCCTTCGAGTTTTTCCCCGCCCCATCCCTCGATTTCCACGGGGTTGCCAGGATGAAGATGAACCGCTTCCTGAGTTAATACTTCGACCGCGATTTCAAGCTGATTGGTGTTGCCCACTTCCAAGATCGGAGTTCCCATTTCGATCGGGCCTTCGCTTTCCCGAAGAATATTCAGCACCTTACCGTTGATAGGCGATACGACCGAACGATCCATATCCCATTTCACGACCGCGAGAAGTTCCCCTTTTTTTACGGATTCCCCCGCGTGTTTGTGAATTCGTTTTAATACGCCGCTTACGGGAGAATAGATCGTGAATTTTTCCCGAACTCTCGTGATTCCTTCTTCCTCCACGATCTGTTGATAGGTTCCTTTGACGATTTTTGCGGTTTCAGAAACCACAGGTTTGGGTCGGAGTAAAAACCAAACGAACGCGAGTACGATCAACACGACTGCGCCGATCCGAAACTTTTTATCGGAGAGAATCTGTTTGAATATTTCTTTTCGATCCATTATCATTCCCGAATCTTCAATACGGAAAGAAGATCCATGTTTTTGATTTTTCTGTATAGAATAAAATAACTCAAGGTCGCGGTTCCAAGCGTCGTGAAAATCGATATTACGTATGTTCGATACGATATGATCAACGGAATCTTGAATCCTTCCGTTTCGACCGTGTTCATCAAAAGATACGCGCAGAAATAACCGAGCAGACATCCCACTGGAAGGGAAGCTATGATTTCGAAGCCCAATTCCCCCGCAAGGATTTGGAAAACTTCCTCTTTCGTAAATCCGAGAATGCGCAGACTTCCCAATTCAAAGACGCGTTCGGATAAGGAGATCATCGCGGTGTTGTAAACGACTCCGATCGAAATCACGGCCGCGAAGATGAATAAGATCGTGGTCGTCGCAAGAGTACTTCGGGACATCGTATCGGAAAAGACCTTGAGCGTTCCCTCCCTTGTGGAAACTCCCGAAATTTTCGGCATGTCTTTTAACTCCGCTAAAAATCTGGATTCTTCCTTTGTGTCCGTTCGGAGCGCGATGAGATTCACGTTATCCCCTTCGCCTAACAATCGATTGACGGAAACGAGTTCCATATAAGCTCCTTGTCCGAGGAGTTCCTCCACGAGTCCGTCCACTCGTACTGAGATTTTTTTGCGGTTCCCTTCCAGAACTTCCATTTCGATCTTAGAACCGGTTTTGATTCCTAATTTGTCGGCCACGTTCGAATTGAGAAATATTCCGGATGTGGGCGGGGTCAGTACGTTTCTTTTTTTACCGACTAATCTTCTGAGTTTTGCGTCGTTGGGAATTCCCTGCAAGGCGAGTTCTTTGGAAAGATGTCCGATGCGGATTCGAATCGGGATCATTCTATATCCTTCCGCAGTCAGCACGGCTTTGTCTTTTCTCAGATCGTCCACGGCGGTCTGCGACACCGGTCCTAAAAAGGAAACCGTGATCGATTCTCTTTGTAAAAGATCGAATTGGATTTCGATCATCGCGTTGACCGCGTCGCGGGCGAACATTCCCAAAACCATGATCATGACCGAGGTCGAAACTCCGAGAATGGCGACTAACGTTCGAGTCGGTCTTCTCGTAAGATTTCTGAGAATCATCCTGGATTGAGCCGAAAGGGAGCCGATATACGTTTCGATCCAATTCTTTTTAAAATTCATCGGCACAGGGGGACGCATCGCCTGAGCCGGATCCAAACGTAAAACCCGCAGGATCGAATACGAGGTTCCGGCGGCCCCCGCGAGAATGCCGATTAAAATTCCGATCAAACCGAGAGACGGGTTGAGACGAAAGTCCAAATGAGGAAATCGATAATACTCCGAATAAAGATCGGTCATCGCTCCTCCGAGCCAAACTCCGATGAGAACCCCGAGAACCGAGCCCATTCCGCTGATGACCGTGATGATCTTCAGATAGTGAAGCGCGATTTCTATATCAGAATATCCTAATGCTTTGAGAGTGGCGATTTGTTCTCTTTCCTTGGAAATGATTCTCGTGGAAACGATATGAAGAAGAAATGCGGCGACTCCCAAAAAGATCGCGGGAAGAAAATACGCCATCGTCTTGAGTTGTTTGAACTCGTCCCGCAAAAAGGAATGAGAAGGAAGTTTGTCCCTGTCATACGAGCCGTATCCCCCGTAGACTTCCAAGATTCGGTCGATTCTTTTTAATACGGAGGTTCGTTGCGCACCGGGTGCGAACGTAAAGATCGCATCGTTGAAAGCGCCGACCATTCCGAAGGCGTTCTCCATTCCTTTGCGATCCATCCAAAGAATTCCGAAATGTTTGTCATCGGGTAGGGGATTGGTGCCTCGAAAGATATAAACGTATTCCGGGGAGAGCGCGATTCCCACCACGGTCAGAATTCTTCGTTCTCCTTGGAGTATTCCAACGATCCGATTTCCGAGCGTAAGTTTGTTCGCGATCGAGAACGCTTCGCTTAACAAAACTTCGTTGTCCCCTTTCGGCAATCTACCCGATCGGAGATACGGAAGATTGATTCCTTCGGTGAGGGATACGAATCTTCCCGCGGTGGGAAGCGTTTCTCCGGGAATGTCGAGGACGGCGTCTTGAACGATCCGAGTCCGTACGACTCCGATTCCGGGAACGTTGGACAATTCTTCCAACGTCGATTCGGGTGCGCGTTTGAGAGAAACGAATCCCTGCGCAAAATACGAGGATACGTAAAATTTTGCGCGAGCTTCGTATAACGAATCGTAGGCGCTGCGGGAGGAGATGAAAATTCCCACGCCCGCCGCGACGACCAAGGCGATCGTGATTCCTTGCGCCTTCAGCGTTTTCATTTCCCGAAAGACTTTTCGATCGAGCATTTTCACCAGTGCAATTCTCCCGATGTTTTCTTCCGGGAATTTTTGCGGTTGGATGTTACGGAACCGTCCCTCATCTCGATGACTCGATCCGCCATTTCCGCGATGATCGCGTTATGCGTAATTACCACCGTCGTCGTCCCGAGTTCGGCGTTGACTTTCGAAATCGCGTCCAATACGATTCTTCCGGTTTTGAAATCGAGCGCACCCGTAGGTTCGTCGCAAAGGAGAACGTCCGGTCGTTTTGCGATCGCTCTTGCGATCGCCACTCTTTGTTGTTCCCCTCCCGATAACTGTGCCGGAAAGTGATCCTTGCGTTCGAGCAAGCCGACCAAGTCCAACGCTTCTTCCGAGCTCATCGGATCGGAACTGAGTTCGGTCACGAGAGAAACGTTTTCCAGAGCGGTTAAACTCGGAATTAGATTATAAAATTGGAATACGAATCCGATATGATTTCTGCGATAAAGTGTGAGACTTTCGTCGTCCGAAGAAAATAGGTCCTTGTTTCGAAAGCGGACCGAGCCGTAAGTCGGAGTATCCAATCCCCCGAGAATGTTGAGCAACGTGGATTTTCCGGAACCGGAAGGTCCGAGTAGAACGACGAATTCTCCGGATCTGAGTTCCAAGTCTACGGAGTGGAGCGCGGGGACTTCGACTTCTCCCATTTTGTAGATCTTTCCGATCCCCTGCGCTTCGAATACGATTTCGGATTTTTTCCCGGTTTTCCGCGTCATTTCAGGAAGCCATTCTGCGGATTTTTTGAAAGAGGGAAAACAAAAATTATCCGATTCAGACTTGATTTACGTCATTGGAATCGTATTCTTTACCGGACGTACCGCGAACTTCGCGTACTTTTTTTACGGAAGGAAATATCTTTTTACCATGCCTCCTCACGGTCCGCCCCATCCGCCGCCCGGTTTGCCGATTCCGGAAATTTCTTTCACGATCACGATTTTTTCCGTTCTCGTTCTTTGGTTTAAACGTCATCGTTTTTCGTTCGATCGATGGTTCGTGTTTTTTCTGATCGCTTTAAGCTGTCTTCACGTCGCTCATATTCTCAAGAGAAGTTTCGGGAGAATCTATTTCGATTTCTTTCATATACCGCAGCTTTTGTTCGGCCCGTTGTTCTTTTTGTATTTGAAGGATATCTTGGGGTTCGGAGTTCGTAAGAACGATCGGATTCATTTCGTTCCGTATTTGACGTTCGTCGTTCTATTCTGCGCTTTGAGAATCTTACCGGCTGCGGAACCGTTTTACGATTGGTTTTTCGGAAGGGAAGGATGGGCCCTTCGAATCGCGACCTTTCTTTCCCTGCTTTCGTATTGCGCATTCGGTTTTTATTATATTCTAAAAGCGGAAAGGGAGAAGGGTAATCCTTTGTTCGAATCCCTGCAATTCGGTTGGTTGAAGGTCATGATCGGCCTTGTAGTCGGGATCGTTTTGTATCACGGCGCGGGTTTTGTGCTGAATCAGGTTTCCCATTCTCCCGAACGTCCGCCGTTACTGCCTCCGATCCGAGGTTTCGACATTCTTGCGTTTACGATTCTTTTTTCCTTGTTCGGGGTTCGGCAGAGCATTCTTCATTCCGCTTGGCTTTTAGGTCAGGGGAGCGCGTTCGACGGAATTAAAAAAAGAAAGTATGAGCGTTCCGGTTTGGAAACGGATCGACTGCAGAATTACGTTCAAGCGGTCAAACAGCACATGGATTCCGAAAAGCCGTATTTGGACAGCGAATTCTCCCTGGACCAACTCGCGGGTCGTTTACAATTTCCGAGGGCTCATATCACGCAGGCACTCAACGAGGTATTGGAAACGAATTTCTATAATTTCGTGAACGAATATCGTGTGAAAGAATTCATTCGTTTAGTGGATTCCGCTCCGGAAGAAAAGATCGCGGTTCTGAGTTTGGCCTTTGATGCGGGTTTCAATTCCAAGTCCACGTTCAATCAATCCTTTAAAAGAATTACGGGAACGACTCCTTCTTTGTATCTTTCCGAAAAAAAACAAAAAAAAGAGTCTTAGCCGATTTGTTCGGTCGACGATTTTCGTCCACTTGCTTATACTTGAGTGCCATTGCAAAAGGGTGCCTGCCTCGACACGGGCGCTCGATTTAAAGGAGAAAATATGATTCAAAAATCGATTCTAATTTTACTAATCTTACTGTCTTTTGTAGTCTGTAAAAAAGATTCCAATAGTGACGACGATCTTACGATCGCAACCCTGGGTGTGATCGCGGCAACCGGTTTCTGTAACGGAAGTCTTGCAACTACCGGAACCACCGTCTCAAAAAGTACGGCTACTGTGGATTCTTCCTCCGGTTGTGTAACGGGGGTCGTCACTTGTATGGATACGGCCCTTCCTTCTTGGATAAAGGACAACTTTAAATGTTCTACGGCGTATGTTTCGGGTTCGAGCTACATTTTTAAATCGCAGAACGTCCCGAATACGAAAAGTTATTATTATGGAAGCACTTCTCCTTTATACGAAGCCCTTCCCGGTGGAAACAGCCCTGCGGGGAACAACTCGATTTCCAGCCAACGACTGGTTTATGCGATTCCTTCCACTCCTACGAAAGGAACGGGAACGGTGAGCACGCAAGGCGGACTCGTTTCCATCGGAATCACGGTGAACGGTCTTGCGATCTTCAACAATGCTGCGGCTCCTCCCGATACGCTCGCGGTCGAAGCGATGACGTTCGACAACTTCGGTGGTCACCCGCAGAACCAAGGGGTCTATCACCATCACGCGGCCGTTACGAAAGTCAGCAACAACGACGCGAATTTGATCGGAATTATCTTGGACGGTTACGCGGTCTACGGTGAAAAATGCGATAACGCAACCGCCGCAACGGGAGACGATTTTGTTCCTGGCGATTTAGATTCTTTACACGGCCACACTAGAGCAACGGTTCACTTTCCCACTGCTACCTATCATTATCACTACGTAATGGACGCAACCGCAACGATCAAGACTCTCATGGGATCGTATTTTTACGGTGTCATCGGAAGTGTTTCCAACTAAACCGATTTCGCTTATTCTCGTTTTCTTGACGGCCCTTCTGTCGATCGGCTGTCGAGGAGGCGATACGGTGGAACACACCGATCCGAATCTTGTCTTCTTTAAGGACAAACTCTATTACAAACGAATGCTCTTTACCGGAGTCCTGAAAACGGAAGTTTTCGCGTTAGGCGAAACACAAACTGCCCGTTATAGGGGCGGATTGGAGGACGGAGAATTTCTTTCCGTCAACAAGGAAGGCCGCGTGATGGAACGGAGATTCTTTCGGGAAGGATTGAAAGAAGGAGTTCACAGGGCCTGGTTTCCGAACGGAAACAACCGATTTTACTCGGAGTTTCGTTCCGGAAAATACGTAAACGACCGTTGGGAATGGCATGAGAACGGAAAACCTTCCCTTTACGAAAAATTCGACGAGAACGGAAAACTGATCGCGGTGAAAAAGTGGAATCGAAACGGACAGATTTATATGAATACCGTGATCGCCGTCGACGGAAGTTCCGTGGGTCTTCCGGGAAGCAAAATTTGCGAGCCCATTAAAAAAGCCGATTGAATATTCGGGTTCCCGAAAAGTTCAAAAACAAGAATCTTGAAATAAAAATCAAAAACGTTATGATAAAAGTATTATATTCCATTTTTATTATTTTTTTGTTTGTTTTCTGCGACGAGCAAAAGGAGAAGTTTAATCCCGAACTGACGTATTCTTCCTCGCCGAAAGCGGGAATTCTTCCGTATTTTAAAGGAGCCGTGATGGATCCTTTTTGGCCGGAAGCGGACGGGAAACTTCCGGAGGATCTTAAAAGAATACCTGAAATTTCTCTCGTTTCGCACGAGAACAAGGAATTCAACAACCGCGATTTGAGGGACAAATACACGTTGGTCGTTTTCTTTTACGCGAAGTGCAAGGGAATTTGTCCGATGATCACGCGCAACATGATGAACTTTGTTCCTAAGATCGCGGATCAAAAAGACGTTCAGATCGTTTCGATTTCGATCAATCCCGAGATCGATAACGTCGAGATTCTCAAGAAGTTTAGAAACCAATATAAGATCACTCAAAACAATTGGACCTTCTTGACGGGTTCTCAAAAAACGATCTACAATCTTGCGAGAAACGAATTCGGCGCGGACGTCAAAGTCATTCAGGGGAAGGACGATCTCAACGATTTCGTTCATACCGAGAACGTCTTTCTTCTCGACCGGAAACAATATTTAAGAGGAATTTACCGGGCGAAAGGATACGGGGATTTGGAACGGCTCAAGATCGAACTGGAAACCTTAAAACAAGAGGATCGAAAGAGCGCGGCGGTTTCCTTCCATCGAAATTTTCCTTAAAAAAATTCGAATTTCCGCGCTCGACTTTGCACGCGTGGAACCGCTTCGAGCGAGGGAGAATTCTTCCTCGCATACAGGAGTATCGTATGAAAAATTTAGCGCATATCATTCTGGACGGAAATCTCACGGCCGATCCGGAACTCAAAACCTTAAACAGCGGCAAGAACGTCGCGACGTTCACACTCGCGGTCAATCACGATTACAAGTCCACTCCCGAAGAGCCGGGCGAGGTCTCGTATGTGGAAATCGAGTTGTGGGAGAGACAAGCGGTCAATGCGAACGAATATCTCAAAAAGGGAAAGAAAGCTACCGTAATCGGAGAATTGCGTCAAGACCGTTGGAAGGCCCAAGACGGAAGCAATCGGAGCAAGTTGAAAGTGATCGGTCATACGGTTCGTTTTGACGGTTTGCCGGGAAGGAAAGAAAGGGAAGCGGCGTAAATCTACGTAAGGAGAATCATCGACGGGCGTCTCCAAGGCGCTCGTCGGAGTTTTGATTTCGGAAGAATCGAACGCTTCTGCTAAGATCTTTGCGATCCGAGGGCAAAATCGAATTGAATTCTTTATAAAATCAGAGCGTAACGTTTTTCCATCTTCTCCAGAAAAGAGAAGCGGGAAATGCGACCAAATACATTATAAATCCGTAAAGTAAAATCGTGATCAAAACCTTGGGATCGCCGGATTGTTCCTGCGCGAGCAGCAACGCGAGAGAAAGATTGCGGATTCCGCTTACGATTCCGATGCTTCTTCGATCGTCCGTTTTTTCTCGGAAAAGATAAATCCCGCTCGTAAACGAAACGCCGATCAAAAGAAACAGAACGACCCAGATCAAAATTCCGAATTCTAAAATTTCTTTTCCGTATTTGATTCCTAAATAAAGAATCGAGAATGCAAGCGAGACGTTGCTGATTCTTACCAAAATGGGAAGAATGCGCAACGACAAAGGCTCGTTGGTTCTTCGAGTCCATATCCCCAATCCCAAAGGAAGTCCGAAAAATACGAGTCCGATCGAAAGAAGTTTCGGAAGAACCGAAAAGGTTTGTCCGATTTCCGAAAGCGAATTTCCGCCATACAAGGTGATGAGAATCGGTGCGGAAAATAGGCTCGTGAAATTCAAAAGACTCAACAGAACCGCTCCGGTTGCGGGCGCACCCTTCGCTTTTAAGATAAAAAGTCCGGCCGAGGCTCCTCCGCCCGAACAAGCGCAGAGAAAAATTCCCAAGCTGATCGCGGGAGAAAGTTCGAACATTCTGCAAAGTAGAAACGCGAGAATCGGAAGGGTAATGAGATTCAACAAACAAACCCCGAGTCCGGTCAGAGCGGTTTTACGGATCGAATCGAGTTGGGCCGGAATCAATTCCAAACCGAGGGAACTCATCGAAGATAAGGCCAATACGATCAAAGCGGCTTCCAACATAATTCTTTGCAATTTTTCCCGATTTCCTAAAATTGCAATCAAAGATAAGGCTCCCGTTTTTGAACCGGAGAGTCCAAGAAAGTAGGAGATCCTACACGGGACGGAAATGGGATTTCACCGAAGGATTTGGAAAATGAAGGAGTTCCAACACAAGTTGTTCCGACAAATCATCGGTACTGCTTTCCAATGGACTCAATTCGAATTTCAAAAATCTTGGTTGTAAGAGTTCCCACACTTTCCAAAAAATTAGCTTCTTACCGAAACGAAGGAGTTCCCACAGTTCAAGTTACGTTATGAGTTCCCGCAAAATCACAATCCTGCAAGTCCAAGAACCGACCCGTTCCATTTCCTCTCTGACCCGAATCCCCGAGGAAGAATTACCGCATTATCGAAATTCCCTCCCGCAAGGATTTCGAGAAGAAGTCGATTGCGACGAGGACACGGTTTTATTTCTTCATACAAACTTCTCACCGTTGTCGTTTGAAACGGTGCGGGAACCTTTGCTTCTCCCTAAAAACGAAATGATTCCCGTGGTCGCGATCGATCCGCAAGGCAAGATTCTCATGCAGGCGTTCGGAAACGAAAAAAGTCAAACGCTTACGATCGAAACCGGTTACGCACATTACTTCAGCCGTTCCAGAAACCAACTCTGGAAAAAAGGCGATACTTCGGGACATACGCAGAAAATTCTTCGGATTCTAACGCCGTCCGACCGTTCCTTTTTGGTCTATCAAGTGGAGCAGGAAGTGGCGGCTTGCCACGAAGGATATTACAGTTGTTTTTTTCGGGAAAGAACGCCGAACGGAGAATGGAAACCGCTTCCGGTCCCTCGAAATTTTCTTCCAGAAAAGAGCTGAAATTGCATTCTGACCCTGAACCGATTCGAAAATTCGCCGAAGGATAAAGAGAAAGAAGGAGTTCCAACATTTTCAGGAAATACGTGCGCTTATGAATCTAAAGAAATTTTTGATATACTCCGGACTTACGATCGGAGTCTTTTTGCTGATCGCGATCACCGCCTTCTTCATCGTAGACGAACTCAAAGGAGGAGCGGTCGGCGCGGGTCAAACCAAGATCGATCTTTTGATCGAATCGGGCGACACCCCGAGCAAGATCGTGGAAACGTTGTCCACGCACGGGATGATCAAGTCTTCCAAATACTTTCTCTACTTGGTTCGTTTTACGAGAAGCGCGGGAAAGATCAAACAGGGACTTTACGAGATCAACGACGGAATGGATTCGAGAAAGATTCTTCAGGTCATCACGGAAGGAAAGGTCAAACTCGTTCACTTTACGATTCCGGAAGGTTACAACAACCGTCAAATCGGAGATCTTCTAACCTCCAAAAAGATCATTTCCAAACGTCAGGATTTTTTACTTGCGGCGAGCGAACCCGAACTGTTGCGGGAGTTCAAAATTCCGGCGACTTCCGCGGAAGGATATTTATTTCCCGAAACATACAGCATTCCGATCAATTATCCTGTGGATAAGATCGTGCGGATGATGTTGAAACGTTTTTACGTTCGGATCACGAAGATCGAAAAAGCGAAGGATCTTTCTCCGGCGGAACTTCATAAATTCGTAATATTAGCTTCGGTTGTCGAACGTGAAGCGAAACGAAACGAGGAACGTCCTTTGATGGCGGGCGTTTTCAACAACCGTCTCAAACGAGATATGCCTTTGGAATCCTGCGCGACGATTCAATATCTTTTTGATAAGCCGCACAGCCGGATTTTCGAAAAGGATCTGAAGATCGTTTCTCCGTATAACACGTATTTGAACAAGGGATTTCCGCCGGGACCGATTTCCAATCCTGGATATCCGGCTCTCGAAGCGGCCTTTTATCCGAAAGAATCGGAATATCTATTCTTCCTTTTGAAAGGGGACGGATATCACTACTTCGCAAAAACACTCAAGGAACACTTGGAAGCGAAGAAGAAATACATCGACGTTCTTTACGACTAAAAAGCGGACGCGAAGGTTTGTTAAACCGACATCGCTTTTAGAAAGCGGGCGGCGTTCGGATCGATTCGGGCGCTCCTGCTCGATCCGAACGATCAACGCGGATCGTATTAAAAAAATCGCAGGCCGAGCTTGTTCCGCGCTCCGGCTTCGCCTTCGGTCGGCTTCCGCCGACTGCGTTGCACGCTCCACATCTCTAGCGCAAAAAGGCCCGGTCCGTTTAAAAATTCTTCTGTACAGAAAAGGAAAGATATTGTCGAATTAAGAAAAGAAGGTCCAAGCCGATTCGGAAACGAAGTTCCTTGGGACCGTTCTTGGATCGGAAGCTATCGTATGAAAACTCGCGACCTGGAAATCAAAAACGTAACGCAAGAGCTGATCGAAGTTCAGAAAGCCCTGAACGTCTTTCGTGAAAAACAGAAAAACCGCGAATCCCTGGACGAAGCGGCGATCGAGTTCGTGACCAAAGCCGACCTGGTCATTCAAAGAGCGGAACGAAAAGAAATCTTCCTGACCGAGGATCAAAAAAGAAGGATCAAGAACAACCTCTTACGAATCCGCTCCTCTTTGGTCCGCAATCAAGCTTCCTAAGTAAAACTATTTTCCTGCAGCAGCGATTTTTACGATTCTCCCTTTAAACCGGACCTGATTTCGCGGAAGTCTTGTCTCCAAATCCTTTTTGACACCCCAGGGCGGTAAAAATAGCTTATCTCCAGTGGAAAAGATTGAAGTCGGTGTAATCGCTGCGGCGGGCAAGGGGACCCGAGCCTATCCTCGAACAACGTACATTCCTAAACCCTTGTTCGAGTTTCAGGGGAAAACCATCCTCGAACGAAACGTAGAGCTGATGCAGAACACGTTCAAGGTCAAAAAAATCTACGTCCTGGTCGGTCACCTGAAAGAGATGGTGATCGCCGAAATCCAAAAGATCCAAAACAAATACCGCAACATCGAAATCATTCCTTCTCCTTGGACTACGAAAGGGCTTGCGAGCGATATCGCAAGTTTGGAACCGCAGATCCATTCTCCGTTTATCACGATCCTCGGAGACGAGTTTTACTTTCATCCCGACCACAAGAAGTTTACGGATACGTTTCGGAAATATCCGAAACTCATCGCTTCCATCGGAGTTCAGAAAACTTCTCTTCTCTCTAGAATCCGGAAGAATTATTCCGTGGAACTCAAAGGGGATCGGATTCTTGAACTCGTGGAAAAACCTTCCGACCCTCCGAACGATCTTCTCGGTTTGGGAAGTTATCTTTTTACTCCCGCATTTTTCGAATATTTTAAAACGACCCCTCCTTCCGCAAAGAGCGGCGTGATCGAGATCACGGACGTAATCGATCGGATGGCAAAGGACAGCGGAAAAGTTTACGCTACGACCCTCGATGTGGAATACTTCAACATCAATTCGATGCAGGATTATCACCACGCGGTTTACGAAATCCGAAACGAGGAATTCGCCCGTTTTAAAACGACATTGATCGTTCCCACGAAAAACAACGAACGTTCCATCGCGGACGTGATTGTGGATTTTAAAGGCAAGGTCGACGAGATTCTCGTGGTCGACGCCGGCTCCACGGATAAAACATTAGAGATTTCTAAAAAAGAAAAAGCGAAAGTGATCGCGTGTCCTTCCGAAGGGGAAGAGGATATTTTCGGAAAGCAGGTTCAACAGGGAATCAACGCTGCAGCCGGGGACATCGCGATCGTAGTGACGCCGGACGGATCGTACAGGTCCAAGGATTATCCGAAACTTTTGGAATACCTCAAGGATTCGGATATGGTTATCGGAACAAGAACGACCCGCCAGATGATCGAACAAGGCTCCAATCTTCTTCCGGGCGTTCGCGTAATCAATCTGATTCTCGGCAAACTCATCGAGGTTTTCTGGTGGGGAATGGAACCGCGTTTTACGGACGCGATGTGTTCTTACTTCGCGATTTGGAAGGATTCGTACGCAAAGATCGAACCGGATCTCGAAATGAAGGATCAACGAATCATTCCCGAACTCATGATGGAAACGGTGCGTTCGTATATGCGCTGCATCGAAATTCCGATTTCGTATTATCGTCCGATCGAATCCGTGAAAAAGAACATGGCCCGGGAATTCTTTTCCATCGTTCGATTGATGTTGAAGAAGAAATGGTTCGGAAATTAAACGCGAATCGATTTAGAATTTCGTAATTTTAGAATATAGAAAAGGGATATTTATGGCAAAGAAAGTTTTAGTAACCGGCGGATGCGGATTTTTAGGATCTCACGTCTGCGAATTGTTCCGCAAACAAGGTTGGGACGTGATCAGCTACGATAGCATGACCAAATACGAACTGAAAAGAACCGGTTACGGCACCGAAGCCACGAGAGAATATAACTGGAATTATCTGCAGGGAATCGGAGTCACCATGGTTAAGGGCGATATCCGCAATCTCGAACACCTTTTGGACCGCACGACGGGCTGCGATTTTATCGTTCATACCGCCGCTCAACCCGCGATGACGATTTCTTGGGAAGATCCCGAGCTGGATATGACGACTAACGTTGTCGGGACTTTTAACGTTCTCGAAGTCGCCCGCAAAAGAAACATTCCCGTCGTAAACACGAGTTCCATTCACGTTTACGGAAACTCGATCAACGATACTCTCAAAGAAGGGGCGACTTCGTACGAAAGAACTCCGGTTGCGATCGGAGAGGATCAGCCCGTGATGGTGGGGGAAATCTCTCCGTTACACGCTTCTAAGATGAGCGCGGAACACTACGTGAGAACGTATGTCGACATGTATAAGATCAAGGCCGCTTCTTTCCGTTTTACCGGAATTTACGGCGAACGTCAGTTCGGCGGAGAAGATCACGGTTGGGTCGCGAACTTCGCGATTCGTTCGGTGTTCGGTTGGCCTCTTCGAATTTTCGGAACCGGAAAACAAGCCCGCGACATTCTTTACGCGGCGGACGGAGCGGAAAGTTATCTCCGTTGGTTCGAAAATCCTACTCCCGGAGTTTTCAACATCGGAGGCGGTCCGGATCACAAGATTTCTTTATTAGAATGTATTCATATGATCGGAGAAATTCTCGGCAAGAAGCAGGAGATTCAATTCGACGTGGAAAGACCGGGGGATATGCGTTATTTTATCTGCGACATTACCAAAGCGAAGAAGTTCGGATTCAATCCGAAGTTCAAGCCGAAGGAAGGCGTGGAAAGATTGATCCGCTGGATCGAAGCGGACAAATCCGTATTCGAAGTCAAGAAATGAAAAACTTAGTCGTAATCCCCGCTTACAACGAGGAAGAAACGATTCGGGAAGTCGTCGAACGGGCCTTGAAATATTCGGACGTGGTCGTCGTCGACGACGCGTCCAAGGACAAAACTCCCGATATATTAAAGGCTCTGATCAAAAAACATCCGAAGAAGTTGTTTACGATCCGTCACGAAAAGAACACTCACATCCCCGGCGGAATTCAGGACGGAATGAAGTTCGCCGTCGAAAAAAAATACGATTCCGTCGTGACGATGGATGCGGGACTTTCGCACGATCCGGATAAGCTTCCCGAGTTTATCAACACGGATGCGGATCTTGTGATCGGAAGTCGGGTGACTTCGGATGGGGTTCCGTTTTACAGAAAGGTAATATCCTTTCTCGCTGCGAAAGTGATGAATTACTGCATTTCTCCCGGCTTATTCGATATTTTCGGTTATCGATTGAAAGACTGCACTTCCGGTTATCGGAAGTATTCCAAACGTGCCTTCACTTGGATCGCACAGTCCAAGCTCGAATCGGTCGCGTTCGACTTTCACATGGAAGCCTTATCCATCGTCGCAAAGAATCAAGGCACGATTCGGGAAGTCGGAATTCATTACGTATTTTCCAATTCTTCCTTCAATCGCAGGGTCTTAAAACAGGCGATTTCGTTCGCGCTCAAACTTCTCCGCAGAAAACTAAATCCGATCGGTTAAGAATATGCAAAAACTTGAATCTTTGTTCCGCAAGCTCGATTCTCCCGTTAAGGGATTGATCGTACTCGTTTCGTTATACGGCTTTGTGACGCTGGCGCTTTGGTCCCGTTACGAATGGAATCCTTCCTCCATGGTCAACTTCGGAGAAGAATTCATCAAAAAGAACGAAGCGGAATCTCCGCGCGGAGTCATTGCGTTCAAGGGAAAGGAAGGGGATCTCGGCGCGGGTTACGACGGTCAGATCTTTTATTATTATTCCAGATCGATTTCCAATTTCAGCTTTCAGTGGCCGGAAGGTTTTGATCCGACTTACAGAGCGCCCCGCATCGGTTATCCTTTGCTCATTTCGGTTTGGGGAATTTTCGGGAAATGGGGAAACATCGCGGGGATGTATATTCTCAGCCTTTCCTTATTGTATCTTTCCTATCTCGCGCTACGAATTCTTCTGAAGGATAAATCGCATTGGGCGATCTTGTATCTGATTTCTCCGTTTACGCTGGCGAGTTATTCGGTTCTCGTGAGCGACACGATCATGGTTTCCTTGATCGTTCTCGCGATATACTTTTACGAAAAGGAAAACTACGTTCCGTTTTATCTTCTTTCCGGTTTGGCTTTGGTCACGAAAGAACCGGCGTTGTTTTATCTTTTCGCTTTGGGGCTCGCGGCCTTATCCAGAAAAGACGTAAAGAAGATGTTGATTGTGGGTTCTACGCTGCTGGTCCCGTTTCTGTGGCAGACCTATCTCAAATACACGTTGCCGAATTGGACGCCTACGAGGCTCGCGGTCTTCATGATTCCTTTCGAAGGAATTTATAAATATCTAATGGAGTTGGTCGCGAGTTTTTCAAGCGGAGAAGGAATTAAACCCATCATTCGTTCCTTTTCCAAGTTTCCTCTCGTCCTTCAGTTCTTGACGATGTTTTTGATTCCGTTTACAGGCAGTTGGAAGAAGGGAACGTTTTACAAGGTCGGTTTTTCTCTGGTGGTTTTGATGATCGCGATCGCGAATCACTACCATTTCTGGTCCGAGTATATCAATACGATCCGTCTTTTTACGTTCGCGATTCCTCTGTATCTTTTTATCAAAGCCGAAGACGACGACATCATCGATCGTCCGTTCGTCTTCCTGTTTCTGATCAATTTGGTTCTGATTCTGGCGAGACTTACCGTTTTGTATAAGGTTCAGGATTACGTCGTTCGTTAAGACCGATCCGAACACACGTTAAAATGTCCGATAAAGATTTGACATCGGGTGAGATCGGTTCATATTTTTGTTGTGAACCATCCATTGCTCAGTCGTATCACTTTGAATCCCGATGTTTGCCACGGTAAACCTACGATTCGAAATCAAAGATACACTGTAGAATTAATTTTGGATCTGCTTTCCTCAGGGATGAGCGAAGGCGAAATTAGAGAAGATTATCCGACTTTGGAAAGAGAAGACATTCTCGCCTGTCTGGAATATGCTTCCAACTTGGTGAAGATAAAATCGATTTATAAAGCTTCTGCATGAAGTTCTTCGTCGATGCTCAGCTTCCACCGAGTCTCGTTCAATATCTCAAGGACCGCGATATAGAAGCATGGCATACGGGAGATCTTCCGAAAAAGGAAAGAACCCAGGATTCCGAAATTTCCGCTTTTTGCAATGAACGAAATTTAATTCTGATAACGAAGGACTCCGATTTTTTAGATTCTTATCTTTTAAGAAACGAACCGAGAAAGCTTCTCTCCGTTACGACCGGAAACATTCGGAACAAGGACTTGATTCTCCTTTTCGACCAATTGATGAATACGATTCTAATCGAGTTTGAAAACAATCACTGGCTGGAACTTTCCAACGAAGGGTTGATCGTTCATTAACGGAATCGCTTCACCTTCTTTTATCGCGGATTTCCCGACATAATCCTCCGATTTCGCTTGCCCTGAGGCGGTCCCTTCTTCCCTCAGAATGCCGCTCAAAAAGCAAATGACAGGGGGAGAAGTCGTGATTTTGTAGTAACCAGATTCGAATTTTTTACATCAGGATTAAAAACCCATGAGCGCAACTAAGACCGCCGTTGATCAAGCAACCGCGAAAAAAGCACTTTCCGTTTCTGCGGGAGTGATTGAAGAAGTTACAAAAGCCCTTGCAAAACGCTGCAGCGTAAACGGAAAAGTTTCCGTGGACAAGATGGACGAAAACCAACTCGTTCAGTATCAAATCGCTTGGCTTACTTCCGAACAAAAAATCGCAGAGAAATTTATTGAATACGCATGGGACGCTTCCCGCGGAACCGGCGACCTAGAACAGGAAATGGCGGTCGTGTTTGCGGCTGAAACCGTGAACCACGTTCGTTCCGAAATCAGTTCCCGTCCTTCCGAATACGGAATCAAAGCTTCCGATCTCGTTTCCAAAATCTACAACGACGAAATCAATCAATTCTTAGAAAACGCGATGGCGATCCAAAACTACAACGAGATCGCCGATAAGATCGTAGCAAAAGGCCACTTCGGCGCTTACGGTCTGGACGACGATCACGAGATGTTCCGTGAGACTTTTAAAAAGTTTGCGGAAGACGTGGTTATGCCTCACGCGGAACACGTTCATAGACACGACGATATCATTCCCGAAGACATCATCGGCGGACTCAAAGACATGGGCTGTTTCGGTCTTTGTATTCCCGAGTCTTACGGTGGAATTCAACCGAACGACAAACCGGATAATCTTTCCATGCTCGTCGTTACCGAAGAACTTTCCAGAGGCGGTTTGGGAATCGCGGGTTCTTTGATTACAAGACCGGAGATCATGTCTAAGGCTCTTCTCAAAGGCGGAACGCAGGCACAGAAGGACAAGTGGCTTCCTCTTCTCGCATCCGGAGAAAGAATGGCGGGTATCATGGTGACCGAACCGAATTACGGTTCCGATGTTGCCGGAGTTTCCGTCACCGCAAAACCCGTGAACGGCGGTTGGGTCATCAACGGCGTAAAAACTTGGTGTACATTCGCCGGTTACGCGAACCTTCTTTTGATTCTTTGCAGAACGGAATCCGATCCTTCCTTAAAACACAAAGGACTTTCCATTCTTCTCGCCGAGAAACCTAGCTTTACCGGTCACGAGTTTACTTACACACAACCCGAAGGCGGAAAGATCGAAGGAAAAGCGATCGGAACCATCGGCTACCGCGGTATGCACTCTTTCGAAGTTTCCTTCGACAACTACTTCGTTCCCGCAGAGAACCTGTTAGGCGGAGAAGAAGGCAGAGGAAAAGGTTTCTACTTCCAGATGGAAGGGTTTGCGGGAGGAAGAATCCAGACCGCAGCGCGCGCTCACGGTGTGATGCAGGCGGCTCTCGAAGCGGCTCTTCGTTACGCTCAAGAAAGAGCGGTGTTCCAAAAACCGATCTACGAATACAACTTAACCAAGTATAAGATCGCGAGAATGGCGGTGATTCTCCAGGCATCTCGTCAGTTCGCGAACCACGTTGCGAATCTTTTGGACGACCATAAAGGACAGATGGAAGCGACTCTGATTAAGTTCTACGCTTCTAAAGTTGCAGAGTGGGTAACTCGCGAAGCGATGCAGATTCACGGTGGTATGGGATACGCGGAAGAATATGCGGTTTCCCGTTATTTCGTGGACGCTCGCGTATTCTCGATCTTTGAAGGAGCGGAAGAAGTAATGGCTCTGAGAGTGATTGCGAAATCCCTCATGGATCAATACGCGGCAGGCTGATCTTCAAGATCAAACTAAGAAGTGCGTTCGCGTTTCGGATCGCACTTCGTTGAATAAAAAAGGCGGGCTTGATACCGTCTTTTTTTATTGGAACCGATCTTTCGAGAAAAGACTTTCTAATATTATAATATACTCGGAGAGGGGAAAACCTTCCCCTCGCTGCAACCGCTTGGCGGCTTACGCTACTCCTACAAAGCGACCCATAGGGAGCTTGCGCTGAGTTTTCCGGGAAAACAGAACGTAAAAAAGGCCCGGACCCGACCGGAAGAGATTGAATGGAAGAAAAGATATCGGATAAACTCACCGTAAAACAAAAGAAAGGAAGAATCATATGTTCTTACGATCGATTTCGATTTTCTTCCCTTTTGGGAATCATTCTATCTCTTTTAATGATAGGATCGCTTTCGATCGATTTTCTGAAATACGATCTATCCGTTTTCACGCTTATCAAAATGTTATCCTTGTTCATTCCGGGTTATATATTGTATTATCTGACTTTAGATTCGTTCAATTCTACGAACATTCGGATCGACGTCTGGCACATTGCGGTTTACGATCTTCCGATTCCGATCTACGGACGAAAGTTGATTCGGAAAGGCGACGTCAAATTCATAAAAACGGAAACGGAAGATGATTCCTACGGACGCGACTCCAAAGAGTTACATTCCGTTATCGTGATATTGAACGACAATAAGCGGATTAAGGTGATCCAGCACGTCGACGCTTTCTCGGATGCGAAAATGGTGGAAAGAATTATCCGAGACTCTTTAAAAACTCCGGAGACTTCGGTTTAAATTCCATTCTTGATTTAGAGCGGGAATCAATTCATGAAGAGGTTGTCGGAACTCCGACGTCTTCCGTAAAACGAGCGCCCCACCCTAATTTTGGGTGGAGGGGAGAGGCGGTGGGAGAACTCGGACGATTTTTCTCTATCGGAAAATTCTGTTTTTGTAAAGTAAAATCCCGATTATAGATTCTGTGGGAACTCCGACACTTTTGCGATTTCATTCTTCTTTTTAAAATTCTTCCGTCCTTTCAGTTCCGAGGAGAATAGATATTCCGTTCTCCGGTGATACCTTTTAAGTTTCTCGCGCCGACAAACTCGAAATTTTCCTTACCCGCTTTGTTTGCGAATTCTTCCGTAGTAAGAATGCTCTTTCCGAAATCCTTGCAAAGAGATTCAACCCGAAACGCTTGATTGACCGCGTTTCCGATTACGGTAAAGTCGAGTCTGTCCTTAGCGCCTACGTTTCCGTAAACGACGTCGCCTACGTTCAGGGCCATTCCCAGATGAATCTGAGTTTCGGGGTGTTCCGCGTTCCACTGTGTTACAGAGTTCTGGATTTTTCGAGCCGCGTTCAAGGCCGCCAAACACGCCTTATGCGGATCATTCTCTTCGGCGGGAAAAACGGCGAGAATCGCGTCTCCGATAAATTTTAGAATTTCACCTTTCTCTTCCTGGATCGGTTGCGCGGTAAGTTCGAAATAATGATCGAGGACTTCCACGATTCGTTTCGGAGAATTGTTTTCACTCAAGGAGGAAAAGTCTCTCAGGTCGGCGCAAAGAATCGCCGCGTAAATCGTTTCTCCCGTTCCTCTCATGAATTCTCCCGAAAGGACGCGTTTGGATGCGTTCGGTCCGAGATAGACTTCGAGCAATTCGTTGACCGCAAACTTTCTGGATTCCAAATCTAAGCGCAGTGAAAGAACGCTTCGAATCGAATTCAGCGATTCGATCTGTTCGTCCGTAAATCCTCCGGGCGCATCCGTCGTCCAAGAAATGGCGCTTCGAATATTGGTGCCGAATACGGAAACGAAGATGCAGTAATCGGTTCCGCCTTTTTCCCGTAAGTCGACGCAGATCGGATAGGAAAGGTCGGCGTCCGGCCCGACCAACTTGCAGCGGATAAAATCACGCGCGCCTTCACGAATCAGAAAGATCGGGCTATCTTTGTATTGTTGCTGTTGAAGACCGTCGTGAGGGATCAACACGACTTGTGTTTCTTCCCCTCTGGTCCAGATCAAAGAACGAACCATTACTTCCGGATGCATCGTGGGAATGCTCGTGAAAAATCTCCAGACCGGAATTCCAGCTTCTATAATTTTTTGATTTAAAGTCTCTATAAGTTCTTTGGATTCCAATTCCCTCGACGACGGACTGGACAACCAATTCAGAATATCTTTCATTCCAATCTCTTCTTGTATTTCCATGCGCAATATAGACCGATGTTTCGATTTGATGGTTCGAAAATCATTCGAACATGGAATGAAAAACGACTTCAATCTCAAGCACAATTTTAGGGAATCTTAGTGAGGTTTCGGTTCGAAGAGAAAGGGCTTTAGGGGGAATTTCGCTTTGATCGTATCTTTTGAATTTCGACTTACAAAAAAGATTTCTTGTAAATCGAATTTCAGTTTTCCAAACGATCGGTTTAATTTTCTCCCGGAAAGCTTGTCACGTATTGGATTTTAATATCCGGAAAGCTGGTTACGAACTGAACCTTCGTATCGGGAAAGGAATTTACGATCTCCCATTTACCGCAAGAGTCGGGAAAGGACGTTACCTTCTGCACCTTTAGGTCCGGAAAGGAAGTCACTTCCTGCACTTTTACGTCCGGGAAACTCGTTACGATCTGAATCTTTCCGTACAGTTTCTTGCCGTTGAACGTACAACCGGATTGAACGTTGCCGGCATACGCAGTTCCCGCCGCTATCACCAGGCAGATTGAAAAAATCATTAACAACACTTTTCTTGTCATTCGATTCTCCTCTTGCTACGAATATAAGCCCGGAAATTTATTTTTGGAAACTAATTTTTAACCAACGGCGATAAAATGGTAATGAACGACCTGTTATCGGGATTGTTCGTATTAACGGAAAAAGGATCTATTTTAGCCCCGGAAAAGAAGTCACATATTTGATCTTTATATCCGGGAAACTTTCTACGAATTGTATCTTCGTGTCAGGAAACGATTCGACCATTTTCCATTCTCCGCAGGAATCGGGAAAAGAATCCACGATCTTAACTTTTAAATCCGGAAAGGATTCAACGACTTTAACTTTGATATCGGGGAAGCTCGTTACGATTTTTATTCTTCCGTATAACTTCTTTCCTTTAAACAGACAAGCGCTGTCGCCGTTCTTAGCGTAGGTCGCATTTCCGCTTAAAAAAAGAAATAAGCAAAGGATGAGAATTTTCGTTTTCATAAGCGATCGGCTCCCGCGTATATTTTCAAAACGTCCATTGGAACGATTCGATTCTTTAAGGTTCCAAAAGAAGCGATTTTGTAAGGGAAATTGAGTTGCTCAATCGACTCTTTTTTTCGGTATAGTGGAATGAAGGGAAGAAACGCTTTCGCGATTCTTCCTAATGATGCGGGCAACGGTCCATGAACGATTCCAAACAAAACGGCAAAGACAAACCATCCATCGATGAGATACAGGAATGCATTCGCTTTCTCGAATCATTGACCGAAAAACCGGAATTGTTGACGTCGATTCCCGAAAAAGAACGCATCGCGTTGATGATCGTCGCCGGTAAAATTTCCCGTCCGGATCGGAACGAAATCCGAATTCGCAATAAAACGATCAAACACAGCAGAAGAAAAGAAGTCGTCGCTTCTGAAAAGAAAGCGCGTGCATTGACCGGAATCCGTTTGGCGCGGACCGCGACCGTATTCAAAGCACCTCTGCAAATCGCGGATCAAACCGATATCTGGAAAAGCGAAAACGCGCCCGAGTTAGCTTCACCACGAAATTGTTATATTTGTAAAAAGGAATATACGCGTCTTCATTTCTTTTACGATGCGATGTGCGTCGAATGCGGGGATTTGAACTATAAAAAAAGATATCAGACCGCTTCCTTATACGGACAAGTCGCCTTGATTACGGGCGCAAGATTAAAAATCGGCTATCAAGCGACGTTGATGCTGCTTCGCGCGGGGGCGACCGTGATCGCTACGACTCGTTTCCCCGTGGATGCGGCACTGCGTTTTTCCAAAGAGGAGGATTTTTCCCATTGGTCCGATCGTCTTCAAATTTTCGGATTGGATCTGAGGCATACTCCGAGCGTGGAATTGTTCGCAAGTTACATCGAACAAACCGTGGATCGTCTGGATATTTTAATCAATAACGCAGCGCAGACGGTTCGCAGACCTCCCGGCTTTTATTCCCACATGATTCAATCCGAATTATTAGAATATAAGGATATACCGAAAGAAGCCGCTCAGCTTTTGAAGTTGCATCGGGATTGCAAGGAACGTTTGACTTCTTTCGGCGGAGGGAATCTCGCAAACGAAGCGGCTCTTCCCGTCAGCTGGAACGGAAAAATTCCCGGGGTCGGCATTCGTTCTTCGGCGCAGCTTTCTCAGATTCCGTACTCTCACGATAATTCTTTCGAATTGGAGACGGTTTTTCCGGAAGGACAACTCGACGCCGATTTACAGCAGGTCGATCTGAGAAAAACGAACAGTTGGAGACTGAAACTCGGAGAAATTCAAACCTCCGAGATGCTCGAAGTTCAACTCGTCAACGCGGTCGCTCCCTTCGTTCTTTGCAATCGCCTCGTTGGCATTATGCGAAGAGAAAACACGGGACAAAAACATATCGTGAACGTCTCCGCGATGGAAGGAAAGTTTCATCGGTTTAAAAAAGAAGACAGACATCCTCATACCAACATGGCAAAGGCCGCGTTGAATATGCTCACGCACACGTCTGCGAGCGATTTTGCAAAAGACGGAATTTATATGAATGCCGTGGATACGGGTTGGGTGACCGACGAGGACCCGATCGAATTGTCCCAAAGAAAACAGGATCTGCACGATTTTCAACCGCCTCTGGATATCGTAGACGGGGCGGCGCGTGTTTGTGATCCGTTCTTTGACGGAATCTTAACCGGCAAACATTGGTGCGGTAAGTTCTTAAAGGATTACTTTCCGATCGATTGGTGATCGGTCCGTGCATTGACCGAAGCTTTTAAAAGCCGTCGCCGTCGAAAACCGATCTAATTTCTATTGGATCATCCGTCTCGTTATCGATCCAATCACAAATCCTCCGGCTCGATCGTTTTCAGTTTCTTAAAGGTTTCGAAGAATTCGCTTTCGATCGTTTCCCTTCTCGTTTTTTTCGCGGGACCCAAAATCAACAGACGATTCTTCGCTCGCGATAAACCGACATACAAAATTCTTCTTTCCTCTTCGAGCAGCTCCAAAGGAGAATCCGGTTTTGCGTTCCATCCGTCGGCCACGTCCACAAAAACGGTGTGGAATTCCAAACCCTTGCTCGCGTGTATCGTCATCAGGAAATCTTCGGGAACACCGGCTCGAACATATTCAGCAATTCTAAAGTTCGAACGACATAGAATTTTAACGTCGTTCTCGGCCGGTTCGAGCGATCGAATCAAAAAGGGAATCAAGTCCGAAACTTCTTCGATCGGAATTCTTCCCGCGAGTCCCTTTCCTGCGCGCGCCGGAAGAACTTCCTTTTCGATTTTTTCACGGTTTTTTCCGATGGGGATCGCGGAAGCACGAATGATTTCGGGAAGAGATCGATAGTTTACGTTCAAGAAATGAATCCTACAAGGTTGAAATAACTTTTGAAAATTCAAAAAAGCGAATGGAGAACAACCTCGAAATCCGTATATACTTTGAGAATCGTCTCCGACGACCGTAATCGAAGCGCTTTGAGAAAGGAGTTTTAAGAACTCGAGTTGTTCCGAGTCCGTATCTTGAAACTCGTCCACGATGATTTTTCGAAGCGTTCGTTTCGGTTCGAACGTCCACGCTTCTTCGTTTTCCAGACCTTCCAAAAACATTCTCACCAAATCCTCAAAGTCCAAAAAACCGTTTTCCTTTTTGTAATTTTGATAAGCGAACTCGAGATTCTTTTTCAATTCCGGAAAATATTCCCGAATATAAGGAACATTCTCCGCCCAAAAAAGCTCGTAAGGAATTCCGCCGACTTCGTCCCGTTTCGATTTCAGATATTCCCGATAAAATAGAATCTTATCCTCCGGCGGAAGGATCTTCGGTTTTTGAACTTTAAACTTCGGATGCCAACGGCTGAGCGCATACAAACAATAGGCGTGAAACGTCTGAACTCGGATCGAATCCTTTCCGGTGGCTCGTAAGATTCGTTCCGAAATTTCTCCTGCGGCTTTTCTGGAAAACGTCAAGACCAGAACGGATTCTTCCGGAAATAAGTTTTCGACTAAAATTCGTTCGATGATTCCGACCATCGTGCTCGTTTTACCCGAACCGGCCGCGGCTACGACTTGAACGAATCTCGTATTTTCTTCGATGACCGCTTTTTGGGCCTCGCTGTATAAAACCTTCTTTTCCACTCGTTTGCTCCGTTGTTGAACCCGGTTCTTGAAAGCGGAAAAAAGGAGAGAATATTCGGATTTTTTGATATGTTCCGGGAAAAAGGCTGTACTTTTTCGAAAAGAAACCGGAGGATTGAATAGGTCCTTCCGATTTCGATCGGGATGGGATTTCTCTCAGGTGTGAAGATCGAATGATGACGCAAAGCCCCGTTCACGTTTTACCGCGAAAAAGAACCCGATTCCGCGCTACGGTCGGGTCGGTGCTTCCTCATAAAAATCCGGAACTGTCGAGAATTCTTCTGCAGGACATTTGTCTGTTGATTTCCGGAAAGCCGGTGATTCAGGCTCAACTCTTTTATCTTTCCCGAAAATTCCGATCCATGGATCTGAAACCGGGAAACGAAGTCGAGTTCGACGCAAGGATCAAACCCGATCGAAAAGGTCTTTCTTCCGATTCGATCCGATTGAATTATCCCACGAAAATTTTCCGTTATAATCCGGGAAAAGAGCGCTTCCTTTTTTAGCGTTTTACGCGTTTGACTTACCCGATCCTCGGTAAATTCTATCCTAAATTGAATTTACGATAGAACCTCGCTCTTTCGAGCAGGGGAGGTACCTTGGAAACCCTTAAGTTTTTTCTCGATTTCTTTTTAAACCTGGAAGCGCACTTGGATACGATCATTCAAACGTATCAAAACGGCACTTACGTCATTCTATTCTTGATTATCTTTGCGGAAACCGGTTTGGTCGTTACGCCTTTCCTTCCCGGAGATTCCCTTCTTTTTGCGGTCGGCGCGTTTATCGCGAGAGGCTCCCTCGATTTGGGGAGTACGCTCGTCCTTCTCATCATCGCCGCGATTTTGGGCGATACGGTCAATTATTCTGTGGGGAACTTTACCGGAGAAAAGATATTAGAAAAAGAGAAAATACCTTTGATCAAAAAGGAACATCTCCAAAAAGCCCATCGATTTTACGAAATTTACGGCGGTAAAACGATCATCATCGCTCGATTTATTCCGATAATCCGCACGTTCGCCCCTTTCGTCGCGGGAATCGGAACCATGACATATGTTAAGTTTATCGCATATAATGTGATCGGCGCAATCGTTTGGATCTCGATTTTTATCCTCGGCGGGTATTATTTTGGGAACTTAGAATTCATAAAAAGAAATTTTAAAATTGTAATATTCGCAATTATTATTATTTCTGTCATGCCTGCGGTAATCGAATACTGGAAGGAAAGAAGAAAGGGTAGGGTTTAATCTTTTTCAAACAAAAAAGCTCGCCCGGGTTGTTGCTAAACGATGAACTTAAGAGAAAGTTTTATTTCGAAATTTTCGGCGAGCTTTGTAAAACCCAGATTCGAGATCTGGTTCGCGGCCATTTTGATTCCCGAGACTCATCAGGCGTTTTGGGTCCGATATTCCACTCTCAATCCCAGAAGCAATCGGGACTTATTCCCATCCGGGGCCCTTTGGGCCTCTTTGTTCGATCGAAAAAATCCTAAAAATCATCGAACCACGGTCCAATCCTTTCCGTATGAAACCGTAACGATTTCCGACGATTCGATCGATTTTCCGGACGCGTCGGTCGGTCCCGATCACATGCGCGGTAAAATTCAAACGCAGCAAGGGGAGAATTTATCCTGGGATCTGGAGTTTCGTCATAAACAAGAACCCGCTTGTCATCTTCCACCTTGGCTCGAAAAAACCCCGATTCCGAAAACGAGAAGCATCGTATCTTCTCCGTTTACCGAAGTCGCGGGGTGGATTCAGCTCGCGAATCAAAAATTCACATTCCAAAATGCGAATGGACATTTCAATCATATCTGGGGAACCAATCGGGTCGCTCAGTTGTATTGGACTTTTGTTCCGAAATTCGACAATGATCCGGACAATTGGTCCTTGGAAATCGTAACGGTCCGCCCGCAACCCTTCGCGCCGACCTTGACCTTCGTTACGCTCTTAAAAGCGGGAGTTCCGATCCATCAACATTCCATTTTCCGTTCTTTAAGAAGCGCCACAAAAGTGGAATATCCTAAAGTGACTTTCAAAACCCGTCTCGACGACTATGAGATTTTTGTGGAAGGGGAAATGGACCGCGAACAAATCGCGGGCTACATCTACCGCGATCCGGACGGAAGTCCGAGATACATCGAACAAAGCGATATCGGAACCGTAAAGTGCGTTATCCGCCATCGCGGGAAAGAAATCACTTTAAAGGCGGAACAAGCCGCGGGTGTTGAGTTTCACGGAATGCGCCCTTGGAGAAACGATCACGCTTACTTGGATCCATATCAGGTTCGGTTTTAGGATCTGATTTATGAAGCCGACTTCTTCGTAAGAGGTTCGGATTCGATTCTCATTTATTTTTCTTTTGTTTCGGAGCGTTCGGAAAGCGAAGGAAAAAGATGTTTCGTTGAATTTCCGCCTTCGATTTCAAGGGCGTTTTACGCAAGAAACGAAAGCGGAAGAAGGATCGGAAGATTCCTCCGAGTTTCAAATCCGCAGGGAAAAGCCGGCTGCACTTAATGAATCAGCATTTAAAATTGCGGGCCGACTACGCGATTTGGAAGGAGAAGTTGCCTCCAAAAACGGAAGCCATCAATTGCGTGTGCAAATGCAGATTTATCTTTGATCGGATATGCCCGATTCTTAAAATCGCAGTTAGATTTGACTCTTGCTCAAAAGATTGATATTGGATTCGTAACGAGCGCGTTCTCCGGGAAGATCTGATTTTCCGCTTAATTCGATTCCGAGAATGAGATGATTGTTTGCATCCTTGGTAAACCAACGGATCAAACCCTGAACGGTAAACGGAGCCTGCATCTTAAAGAAGATATCGAACACGAAGGCGTCTTGTTTCGGGAGAGTTTCGATCAGATGCGGATGATCGATTTTTACTTTGATCCCGTCTTTGGAAGCCTCTAAAATCTGAAACCGTTCCGTGGTTTTCATCGTGTTGGATTCTTTGATTCGTTCCACCATATCCTTGGCTTGGACTTGAATTTCCTTTGCATAAGCTTCGGTAAGATTCCGATCCTTGCTCTGAATGAGAAAGTATCCGATGGGAATCTGTTCGTCCTGATGATTCGTATAGATGATCGGCACGATCAGTTCGGAAATAATTTTCTGATCCTTGTATTTTTTGAAACAAGACGTTAAATCGTCGTCTACTTCCCGTTCGTAGTTGATTCTTCCCTGCGTATCGCTTTTGTACGAGTTCGCGTCCTGCGTGTTTTCGATCAGAAGATATTTGAATGTCTTTTTAACGATTTCGAATTTTCGATCGAGACCCGGTCGAAACGTATCGATGTTCACGACATCCTTCGTTCTTTGTTTGAGACGATTTTTATAATCCTCAAAGCTCACTTTCACCAGGGTCGGAATGTTGAACATGTTCGCTTCGATCACGGTTTTGGAAGAGACTACGTTCGTGATATAGACGGAACCGGGTTTAACCGGAAATCTCTGCGCGTTTCGATTCTTTCTTGCGATCGCGAGTTTATCCACCTTCAAAGCGAAAATCGATTTTTCCAATTTTTGAAGAAGGATACATTCGATTTGAATGTATTTCGCGAGAATCATATAAAGAATGAAGTAGTTGTCTTCGGGAGAATCCTCTACGTTCGATAACTGTACGAGAATCTTTTCTCCGCCTTCCAGAATTTTTTTAATTACCGCTTTGCGGTCAAAGGGATCGATTTTGAACGTGAGTTCTTTTTCTAAAAGATACTTTGTGATGACGTGATTCTTTTGCTCGATGGACGTTATGATATCCATTTCTCGTTTGGTTTTCTGTAAATATTCCATAACGCGCCGTGCTGTTTTTTAAGAATTGTAATGTGAGAATTTGCCCGCGATGAAGATTCGTAAACGAAAAATTGACCGGTCTAATTATAAAAAGATAATGCTTATTATAATGCTAAAAGAGGCTAAAGAATGTCATAGAATAATTTATTGAACGATTGGCCTTGCTGAACTGCGGGAATCGGTTTTCAAAAAGGGGAATTCTTGCTCAAAAAAAGGGCAGATTTGTCCTGAAAAACCGTCTAAGAAAAAAGATTAAAAATAATTTTAGCGAGAATTGGTTTGCGCCCTGAGAGGAAAATCATTTCACTTCCAATCGGATGATTCGAGTTCGGCAATTCTTTTTACGAACTCTTCGATTCGGCGTTCTAAATGAAAAATCATGAACCTTCTACTCAACCTGAATCATAGAATTCTCGCGCTCCTGAGCTCCGTTTTGATTCTTTATACCGTAATTGCGTTGATTCGACCGATGGATTCCGGTAGAAACGCCTCACCGGCTGCGGCCGCGACTGAATCCTCGGAAGCCTCCGAAGCGGAGGCGGAAAAGGAAAAAGCGGCCGAACTGAAACTGGAGGATCTCGCTTCGCAAGAGAATTCTTTCGCGCTTCATTATGATTTGGAATCGGCTCGTTACAACGATCCGGCAAATCTCATCCCGGTTCAACACTTCACCGAAATAGAAAACCCACCCCCGGAAAAACTCCTACTTTCGATCTGATCATTTTCGAAATTTTCGGGCCTTTGCCCGAGCAGGAGTTTTTATGAATATTCTACAATCACTACCCCGTGTTTCCTGGGACGACTTGAAACACGATATATCTTCGGGCTTGGTCGTCTTTTTAATCGCGCTTCCTCTTTGTATCGGAATCGCCTTCGCATCGGGCGCTCCGATCATCTCCGGTTTGATCGGAGGTATCGTCGGAGGTATCGTCGTTTCCATGATCAGCAAGTCGCCTTTATCGGTCAGCGGTCCGGCGGCCGGATTGACGGTAGTCGTTTACGATTCGATCCAGACGCTCGGAAATTTTAACGATTTTCTTTTAGCGCTCTGCATCGCGGGAGTCTTTCAAATCATATTAGGTTTTTTGAAAGCTGGAATTCTCAGTAATTTTTTCCCCTCTTCGGTCGTGAAAGGGATGTTGGCGGCGATCGGTGCTGTTCTGATACTGAAGCAGATTCCCCACGCGGTCGGTTACGATATGGACTACGAAGGGGATATGGACTTTTTTCAGAGGGATCGGGAAAATACGTTTTCCGAAATCTGGACCGCTTTTGCACGGTTTACTCCCGGCGCTGTTTTATTGTTCACGGTTTCGATTTCTGTAATCCTGTTTTGGGAAAAGCTGAAGCTTCATAAGAAATTTCTAATTCACGGTTCTTTGGTCGCGATTTTAGCGGGCGTTTTGTTAAACGAAGTCTTACGTTCGTTCGGTTTTGCGATTGCGGTAGGTCCGGACCATTTGATTCAACCGATTCGTTTGGAAAGCGTCGCCGATCTTGTCCGGGACGATTATTTTCCGAATCTTTCTCAATGGAAGAATCAGGCGATTTACATAGTCGCGGTCAAGATCTGCGTCGTGGCGAGCTTGGAAACCCTGCTGAATTTGGATGCGATCGAAAAGAGCGATCCTCAAAGGAGAATTGTTTCCAAAAACCGGGAGTTGGTCGCGCAGGGAACCGGAAACCTATTCTCCGCGATCCTTGGAGGACTTCCGATCACATCCGTGGTTATTCGAAGTTCGGCGAATTTACAAGCGGGTGCAAGAACGAGATTTTCCTCGTTTCTGCACGGTTTATTGATTCTCGTTTCTCTCATTCTGATTCCGACTTGGATCGCAAAAATTCCGTTGGCTTCTTTGGCAGCGGTTTTGTTGGTCGTCGGTTATAAACTTACGGATTACAAAACTCTCAAGGCCCAGTATAAAAAAGGAACGGATCAATTTCTTCCTTTTATGGCGACTTTGATCGGAATCGTTTTTTCGGACATTCTAATCGGTATCGGAATCGGGGCTCTGTTTTCCATCTTCTTTATTATGAGAAGAAACATTCTCAATCCGTACGAGTTCAACAAAAAGGATATGGCTTTCGGAGTCGAAGTGAAGATCGACCTTTCCGAGGACGTTTCCTTTCTGAACAAGTCGAGCATGTTGTATAAACTCGAAAAAGTTCCGAATAACGCGCATTTGATTATCGACGGTTCCAAGTCCAAATACATCGACCCGGACGTTTTGGAGATCATCGAAGACTTCAAGATCGTCGCCGAGTCGCGCAACATCAAACTGGAAATCATCGACGTGACTTCTTCGTATGAGAAGATCAAAAACAAACCGCTGGACGTCGTCGCTCAACAGGATTATCAAAGGCTCTTTGATAACAATCGGATCTGGGTCGAAGAAAAGCTTGCGAAAGATCCCGATTACTTTAAGAATCTTGCGTTGGGCCAAGCGCCTCAATATCTTTTGATTTCCTGTTCGGATAGTAGAATTTCCGTTAACGAAATGACCGGCACGAGCGCGGGAGAACTTTTCGTTCACAGAAACATCGCCAATCTCGTGATCGATACGGATATGAACTTGATGTCCGTTCTTCAATACTCTGTCGAAGTTCTTAAAGTGAAACATATCGTCGTTTGCGGACATTACGGATGCGGCGGAGTGAAGGCCGCTATCGACGGAAAGTATCACGGTCTGATCGACGCTTGGCTCCGAAACATCAAACAAGTGTATCGCATCAATCGGAAGGAGCTTTCGGCGATTTTAGACGAGAACGAAAAACACGAACGCCTCGTAGAACTCAACGTGCGGGAGCAAGTTTACAATCTTTGTATGACAACGATCGTCCAAAACGCATGGGCGCAAGGAAACGATCTGCAGCTTCACGGTTGGGTCTATGATATCAAGGAAGGGAAGATTCTCGATCTGCACATAAACATCGATAAGGATTTTCGGGATTACGATATTTTCCGTTATCAATTCGAAACGAAATAACAACGATTCGAAGATGGATTTCCGAATCGATATGGATTTGGGAATCGTAAATTGTCGATTTCAGGAACCGGAGAGTAGCTCCGGCTTCCTGATTCGAAGCCGTAATTCCTGCGTCATTCTTCCCAGACCTATTTCCATCAGTTCGTTTAACGTTTTTAAGACCGGACCTCGAATGTCTTAAGGGATGAGAATATTCAAAAATATGAATGTTTTTTCGAATAATACCTCTCGTTTGAAAGCGATCCTGCGAAACGTTCTCAGTTTAGGCTGGGTTTTTGAAAATCGAAATCCGTTCCTGATTGGAATTCTCTTTTTCCGTTGACAAGCCAATCCTAGCTTTAAGCTGGAGGTATGAGAGGCGGGATCTACAAAGCGGGAATTTTGCTTACGATGTTGTCCGTTGTTGTCCTGCTTCTGGATTGCGGACCGACTTGCGGATTTTACGGTTTAGAAGATGCATCCGTTTATTCCGAATCCGTTTCTCCTTGTCATCAGGATAAGAATTCGGATTCCGAAGAGGAAAGAAACTGCGAATGGGATATCGGTTCCGTCGCGGTTTCGGAATCGGATTCTCAATTCTCCAAACTCATCCGATTTTATTTACCGATTCACTTGTATTCCGCGAACGTTTTCTTTTCGTTCGTATATTCTTCTTTGCAGCTCGAGATCGTTCCAAGCGAAATTCTTTCGGCTGGTCTGCAGCCGATTCGTTTGATTCGATCCGTTCGCATTCTAATTTGATTCAATCCTCCTAACTTATTTTCGGGCCTGTGATAGAGGGCGGCGCGCTGCGTTTCTTTATTCACGGTCCGAGACCGTTCCGATTTTTTAGGAGGTGTTTATGCGATACGATTCAAGTTCCGTTTTCGGGAGAATTCCTTTCTCTTCCGCGGATCAAATTCGATCAAAACAAAATATTCGAAAAATAATATATTCTGTATTTCTAATTTTATTTTTGCCGTTCGTGTCCGCGTATGCGGAATCGAACGAAACCCTGGACGTTCCCAGGATCGTCGGCTTGGCGGAAAAAAATTCTCCGTTGCTTTTGTCTTTGAACGCGGATTTGGAATCCCTGTTTTATCAGCGCAAACAACAGGGAAAAACGCAGAATCCGGCCGTGACGGTCGACTACGGACAAAGAAGCGCGGCCAACGAAAGCGGGGCGGAATATGCGCTTCAATTCGAACAGCCGATCTATTTTCCGGGAAGAAAAGAATTGCGTCAGCTTTTGGTGGATAACGATTCTCGAATCAAGGAAATCCAACTCGCGGAAGCTTCCAATTCCATCCGTTTTAACGCGGTAAAATTCGCGTATCGATATTTGGTTTCGGCGGGAAAACGGAATCACGTCAAGGAACGACTGAGAAGACTTTCGATTCTTGAAAGTTATATTCGCGCGAGACCGTTCATCACTCCTCAAGCCAAGACGGATCTGTTCATCATTCAAAGAAGAATTCTGGCGTTGAGAAAACATTTCAACGATCTCGAGCTGGATGCGAACAAACAATACGAGGCGATGAACTTGTATCTGATGTTGGAATCTTCTCCTTCGTTGCGGATTCCGTTTTTTTCCGAAGGTGTAAAGTTCGATTTCAACCGGCTGCAGACCAAAGCCGTTTCGCAAAATCTCAGTTTGATGGCCGCCAAGGGAGAAATCGAAAAGGCAAAGACCGAACTCAATCTTGCGACTTTGGAAAAATATCCCGATTACTCGATCATCAGTCAGGTGGGCGAGGACCGATCGGGAGTCGCGAACCGCTTTTACGATTTCGGTTTAAAATTTCGAATTCCGGTTTGGGATCAGTTTCAAAATAAGATTTCCGCAGCGGAAACGAACGTAAAGTCGAAACAAGGAATTCTTCAACATCAGGAGAATCTCGTAAAGACGTCTTTCAAGCAGGCGTTTCTCGATTACGAACAATCCAAGATCAATCTGAGGCTTTACGATCTTTCCAAGTTAGACGAAATTGAGCGCGATCTGAATTACGCGGACGTCGAGTTTAAAAAAGGAAGAATTTTGATGATGAGTTATTTGGAATTGGAAAATCAGCTTCATGAAACCCATCACGCGATTTTAGACGCGCAGATTTCCCATCTCGAAGCCTTGCTCAATCTTCTCCATATCACGAATGAAAAAGATATTATAGGAACCTTTAAACATGCTGTCCAGACTTTTGAATATCAGCTTAAGTAATCCGATCCTTTCGGTCGGAATCGTATTTTTCTTATTCGTTTATTCCTTTTTCACTCTGAAAGAGGTTCCGATCGACGCGGTTCCGGACATCACGAACGTACAGGTAATCGTCACCGTAAAAACGGGTTCTCTCGATCCGGAACAAGTCGAAAAGGTCGTCACGTTTCCTCTCGAAACGGAACTGATGGGAATGCCGAATCTGATCGACGTCCGTTCCGTATCTAAATTCGGACTTTCTAATATATCTCTGATCTTTAAAGAAGGAACGGATATTTATCAGGCTCGCAGCATGGTTCTGGAGCGATTGGCGAGCGCCAAGGAGAAACTTCCCAACGGAATTTCTCCCACGATCGTTCCGAACACGACGGGTCTCGGAGAAATTTTCTTTTATACGGTCGAGGCAAAACCGGGAAGCAAACTCGCGTTTCTTCCGGAAAAGGATCTTCTGCTTTATTTAAGAACGGTTCAGGATTATACGGTTCGTCCTCAGTTGAAGGCGCTCGTTCCGGGGATCGTCGAAGTCGATTCCAACGGAGGATACGAAAAGGAAATTCATATCGATTTGAATCCTTTCAAGATGAAATCCTGGGGAATTACGATCGATCAGTTGATCGGAGAATTATCCACGATCGGTGAAAGTTTCGGAGGCGGTTTTATCGAAAACGACGGAAAGGTTTCGATCGTGCGCGCTTACGGGATCAAAAAGAATTTGGCTTCTTTGTCCGAGGTGACGGTTAAGAGAACTCTGACAGGATCTTCGATTTGTGTAGGCGACATCGCGGAGGTGAAGGAGCACGGTAAACAGCGATTAGGCGGAGCGAGCTCCGAAGGAAAGGAAATCGTTCTCGGAACTGCGATGATGCTCCGCGGTGAGAATAGCTATCGGGTGAACGCGGATTTGAATCAGGCGGTTTCGCGTCTGAATCTTCCCGAAGACGTTCAGGTTCGGGTTCTTTTGGAAAGATCCTTTTTGATCCACTCGACGATCAGAACCGTGATCAAGAATCTCGCCGAAGGAGCGATTCTTGTCGTTCTGACTTTGTTCTTTATTCTGTTCAACATCAAAGCCTCCGTAATCGTCGCGATGATCATCCCCGGTTCCATGTTGTTAACCGCCATCTTTATGAAGGTTTTCGGAATTTCCGCGAACCTCATGAGTTTGGGTGCGATCGATTTCGGTCTTCTCGTGGACGCTTCGATCGTGATCACCGAAAACGTTTTGACCCGTTTCGAAAAGACTTCGTTTATCAATCGGGAGGAAAAGATCAAAACGATTCTGAACGCTTCTCTGGAGGTTTTAAAACCGGTTTCGTTCGGAGTCGTCGTGATTATGCTTGTGTACGTTCCGATTTTAACGTTAGACGGAATACCGGGAAAGATGTTTCGTCCTATGGCCGAGACGGTCCTTCTCGCCTTGGGTTTCAGTTTGATTTTGGCGGTTTTCTTTTTGCCTCCGATGCTTTTCTTTTTCATTTCTCCGTCCGCTCAAGGGCAGGGCGCGCATCGAGAGAAGAAAAAAAGCAGGATCGTCACGCTATATGAAACCTATCTTCCGATTCTTTTGAACAAGCCGAAACCCATCGTGATCGGCTCGGTAGTATTCTTTCTTCTAACCTTACTGATCTACTTCAGGATGGGAACGGTCTTTCTTCCGAAGTTGATGGAGGGAGATTTGATGCTCGTCGTCGTTCGGGAAGGGGATATAAGCATCGAAGAAAGTCTGAAAGAACAAAAGGAAGTCGAAAAACTTCTCATGGAAATGCCCGAGGTGCAAAGCGTGTTTTCTAGAATCGGAACGAGTTCCGTTGCGAACGATCCGATGGGAACCTTCAACGCGGATACGTTCATCCTTCTTAAAAAGAAATCCTTGGACGATCTGCTTCAGGCAAAGAATTGGGAACCCTTTTTGGATCGGATTCATAAAAAGGTTCAGGATCGTTTTCCGAGTTCTGAATTGACGCTCAGTCAACCTTTGGAAGCGAGATTCAACGAACTTCTGGAAGGGAGCCGGGCCGACATCAGCGTTCGAATTTTAGGAAAGGATTTAAACGTTCTTTTAGGGCTGCAGGAAACCTTGAAGGAAACGCTTCATAAGATTCCCGGAGCTGCGGAGGTGGAACTCGATCCGATCATGGCCCTTCGGAAATCAAGAGTGATCGACATCACTCCGGACCCTTCTAAATTAAAATATTATAATATATCTCTTCCCTCGTTCAACAACGTGGTCGAATCTTCGATGAGCGGATTCGAGCTCGGAGGTTATTACGAGGAGGAAGTTCGGTTTCCGATTAAAATCTGGCTTTCGGAAGAATTCAGAAACAGGGAATCGGAAATCTCCGATATCGGAGTCGGCACGTTGGACGGAGGGATGATTCCGATTAAGCTTCTCGCTTCCATCGATAAAAAGGAAAAGGTCATGACGATTTCCAGGAACCGATCCAGAAGATTCGTCGCCGTATCGGTGAATCTTCGCGGAAGGGACTTGGAAGGATTTTATTCCGAAGCAAAGGATAAGATTTCCGCAATGAACATACCGCAGGGGTATTCGGTTTTTTGGGGAGGTCAGATCGAGAATCTTGCGAAAGCGAAGGAAAAGTTATCGGTCATTCTTCCTTCCACATTGTTGATGATCTTTGTAGTGTTGTATCTCGGATTGAGATCGGTTCGACAGGCGCTTCTTGTTTTCTTTTGTGTTCCGTTCGCTCTTACGGGAGGAATTTGGTTTTTATTTTTGCGAGGAATGGATCTAAGCGTTTCCGCTTTCGTGGGATGTATCGCGTTGTCCGGAATCGCCGTGTTAAACGGACTCGTTAAGTTGGATACGATTCATCGAATCCGAGAGGAAAAAAATCTTTCCGTGCGGGATGCGGTTTTGGAAGGTGCGACGAGCAGAATCCGTCCCGTAATCATGACGGCTCTTGTCGCTTCGTTCGGGTTTATTCCGATGGCGTTCGGCGGCGGCTTGGGTTCAGAGGTTCAGAAACCGTTGGCAACGGTCGTGATCGGAGGAATCGTTTCTTCCACTCTGCTTACGCTTGTCATTCTTCCCGTGTTCTATTATTGGATGGAAAAGAATTCAGAAAATTAGAATATTCAAAAAATAGAAATTATTCTCCGGAGTTTTCGGGACCGCATTTTTACGATCCCGAAAACTTCGAAACGGTTACTGATTGGATTTGGCGTTGTTAGCCATTTTCAAGAAGTAAGCGTTCGTGTCATACCAGAGTTGTCCCAAGTAGAGAGCGTTGGTCGCTTCCAGGTGATCGATTCCGGTCGTTAAAAGTGGGATAGAAGGTCCTCCCTTCCAAGTTCCCCATCTTTGAGAGGAATCGGGAACGACGCCGTCGTTTGCGATGCTCATCCCGTAAAAAGGAGCGCCGATCGCACAGATTGGATGGAGCAATCCCATAGCAGGATGTTGAATCAGATCCGCCACGCTGATCGTCGAACCGTAAGAAAAATACTTCACTCCGGAAGCGTTCGGCGCGGAGGCGTTGAACGTTTTCGCTCCGTCCGTTGTGAGCAATTTTAACGCAGCGGTCGCGTTTTGGCTGGAATCTCCGTAAACCACACCCGCAAGTGTTTCGATAATCGTGGAAACGTAAGGAAGAGCCCAGCTCGGGATCACCGCCAAAACGATGTTTGCGATCGGACTTCCTTGGTGAGGAGTATTCAGAGTTGTTACGCTTGCAACCTTGCTGCTCATGGAAAGATTCGAAACCATGTAACGCGCATCCAATCCGCCTTGCGAGTGGCCGATGATATGCACTTTACCGGTGTAATTGTTTGCGGCCATTGCCGCGAGGATTGCCGTCTTCAATTGAGAAGCTCTGCTTGCGCTGGAATTCAACGCAGTAACGGAAGGAGTTAGAACGGTTGCTCCTTGATTGCGAAGATACGCCGCGTTTCCTCCCCAATAGTCGACTACCGTAGAACCGTTTCCCCAACCGAACAAACCGTGAGCTAAAACGATCGGATAACTTCCGGAGAGCGGTTTTCCCGTTCCTCCACCGGAGGCTGACAACACGCTCGTCATAAAGAAGACAAGCACAACACTTAATATTCTCATCACACTTTTCATTTGTATTTACCTCGTGCGATCCATCCGGAATCGCAGAACGAAGGGTAGCAGAGAACGAACGTCGTTCAAGAAAAAAACGTTAAGCGACATTCAAAATGCGTAATTTTATCGCATAACGTACGTCCGTAATTTAAAACGCTAATTGAATATTCTTAAAATAGTATATTCTTTAAATATAATTCTTTTTAGGAAGGCGCGGGTGCCGGTTGGGGCGGAAACGTTGGTTTTGGCGCGGGGAAGAGGAACTAAGGCCGGTTTTTTTAGACGCAAAAGAGTCGCCCCGCAGTTATAAAAACCGCGGGAGCGGGGAAAAGTCAGAGGAATTGATCTACGGTTCTCAAAAAGAACGTAAATTCTTCTTACCCGAAAGAATCCAACGCTCTCTTTGAATGCGGATGTTTACTGATTACTTTTTGCGTTAGACGCCATCTTCAAGAAGTAAGCGTTGGAATTGTACCAGAGTTGACCGAGATACAAAGTATTCGGAGCTTGCAGGTGATCGATCCCGGTTGTTAAAAGAGGAATCGAAGGTCCGCCTTTCCAAGTTCCCCATCTTTGAGAAGAATCGGGAACGACTCCGTCGTTTGCGATGCTGAGTCCGTAGAAAGGTCCGCCGATCGCACAGATAGGTTGTAACAATCCCATCAGAGGGTGTTGAATCAGATCGGGAATCGTAATTGTCGAACCGTAAGAGAAGTATTTCACTGCGGAACTGTTTGGAGTATTCGCATTGAAAGTCGTCAGATTTGCGGTTGTGAACATCTTCAAAGCATTCGAAGCGTTTTGGTTGGATTGGCCTAAAACGACCTGAACTACGGTTCCCACGATTGTGGAAACGTAAGGTAACGCCCAGCTTGGAATTACGGAATACATGATATTCGCGATCGGACTTCCGCGGTGAGGAGTATTCAACGTAGTAAGCGAAGCGATTTTGCTCGCCATTCCGAGGTTTGCGATCATGTAACGGGAATCCAATCCGCCTTGAGAATGGCCGATGATATGAATTTTGCCGGTGTAATTGTTGGCCGCGAGTCCTGCTAAGATCTGCGTTTTCAGTTGAGTCGCGCGAGCGGAACTGGATTCAAGAGAGGTTACGGTAGGAGTAAAAACGGTCGCGCCTTGATTTCTCAAATAAGCGGCATTTCCGCCCCAATAGTCAGTGATGGTTGATCCGTTTCCCCAGCCCAGGGTTCCGTGAGCAAGGACGATTGGGTAAGTTCCGGAAAGAGGCTTGCTCGAAGATCCGCCGCCGGATGCATATATAACGTTCGTTATTAAAAACGCTAACGTTAACAAAATTCTAAGTTTCACTTTTCTCATTTTCTTCACCTTATTTATTTTCAAATCGAAACGCAGTGGAACGTAGCGCGGGTAGTAAATGAATCAAGTAAAAAACGGAAATATAAGCAGGATCTAAGTAAATTATTTTAGAAAAACATTATATATTCCGAACGTTCGTAATTTTAAAAATGAGCCGGGCGCATCCTTGGAAGAATTTATTTCGTGCTGCAGTCACGAATTTGATTCGTGTTTCGGATTTTTGGAGAATCCGAAAAGGAAGAAGCTTCGTTTTTCTCCACGGATGTCGCGTTCTCCGAAGAAGGGCTGACTCCTACGGGACCGAACGATGTGGGAGGGGCAAAGCAAATCGGGAATTCCACTGCCTTTTGGAGATTCTTCTTCCCCGAATGCACCGTAAAAACAGATTCAGAAATTTGAATGTAGATTTTATCGGATCTTTCGGACCAGCGAATTCTATGGCCGGGCGTTTCTCTCCATTCGGGAAGATCGATTCTTGCATTCGCGCTCAGGGAAGAATCCTCGTTTCGATCCAGCCAGATCAATTCGGGCTTTAAGAATTCCAAATCGTTGTCCAAAACCGCGACGATCAACGCCAAAGAATTTCCGTTCGGAGAAGGGACGAGTTGGATCGGGATTTGTCCAGGCTGTAAATATAAGGAAAATGGAATGTTCTGTTTATCGGCTAAACGGATTCCCGCGGGAATTCTGGAAAAGCTTCCGTATTCGTCGTCCTTGCCGCCGATCCAGTAAACCGACTTCGATCCCGAATGATAGTAAACGCTTCCCGGAAGAATCCAGGACGAAAACGGAATTTGTTCCAAGGGTTGCGACGCAACGTTCGGATCGAAGATGCGGATTAGGGAACGGTAATTTCTTTTGAGAGTGGTCCCCATCAACGGATTCCAAGAATCCTTTTCTTCATAGAGGGTTTCCATCTGCACGATTTCTTTCCCCGAGGAAGACCATCCTCGTTCCAGAGACAGGGAAGAATTCTTCCAAACCAAAAAGGAACACGAACAGGAAAGTAATGCGGAAGATAAAACGAGACTTTGTAAAGCGAAAGCGATTGAGGATTTCATCGTATAGAGTTTGGAATTTTTAATCCGAAGTGGGTGTTGGAAAGTAAGACTCCAACGAGGACGTTTTCGTTTCGATCGGGCAACCCCGCTCCCAACGAGCGGAATTGCGCATTCGATCGAGAGTTGTTTATCTCCAGCCCTCGTTTTTTAACTCACTGTGGTTGAGATACAATCCTGAAGTCCCAACGGAAGGGGCTCTTGTATGTCCCTGAAACTGAGTGTAAGTTACATTCGAGTTAAAGGGCCAGATACCTTCGCTCTGTGTCAGGGAAGATTGGCATTTGCTCACGCCGCCCGCCTTGTTGTAAGCGCAGGAAGAATGAAACGCAACCGCGTAGTCGTCCTCTCCAGGAAGAATCGCAGAAGCACCGATCATTCCCTTATAACCGGGAACTTGATATACGGTAACGCCCGCAGTGTTGTTGTGGTTGTATGCTCCTCTCGCGGTGGAAACGATGAGGGATTTATCCATCGCGTTTCCGCCGAACCCGAAAGTGATTCCGTTCAGAGCCGAAGCAAGTTCGGATCCGCCGGAAGCCGCAGCCAGAGCGGTAACTTTTGTAATGTTATATCCGCGGCTGGAAGCGCTCGCTCCCAAGTTTGCAAGCCAATACTCTGTTACGTAGCAACCCGCACTGTGGCAAACGATTTTGCAGGAATTGCTTCCTTTGCAATAAGTGTTTACCACGGTGGTGAAGTTGGTTTGAGCACGAGCCGTTCCGTATGTTCTCGGATCGGAAGTACCGTCGTAACCCACAAACACCTTCGCACCTGAAACAGAATTTACGCTGCTTCCCCAGTAATTATTCACATCCACAGTTCCGGTTCCGTTGTGGTTCTTATCCGACTTTCCGTGAACGAACACGGTGTAAGTCTGAGCGGAAAGAGCTCCCGCAAAAAGAAACACACAGAGTGCCAGTCCCATCATTCGCTTTGTTTTCCAATTTCTCATCATTTTTCACTATTCTCCATTTCTTAGGGGAGAAGAAATTCCTCTCCCGCTCTAAAGGTTTGACTCTTTCCAATTTAAGTCAAGTGATAGTATGCTGATTTATAAATAACGAGGAAAATAAATTAAAAATCTAAAAAGAACGCTAATTATAAATAAAAACAAATGTGATTGCTCTACTTAAGAGAGAATTTACACTGTTCTCCGAAAAAAACGACCTGGACCGCGTTAGGCGCTCTTTTCTGAAGATAAAATAAAGAGGAATTCATGAAATCCGGCAATAAATATGTGATCTATGGATCGATTGTGGCAGCGATCTTGATTTTAACGGTGTTAGCTTTCTGGCCCGATGAAAGAGGGGAATCCTGGTTCGAATCGGAAGCCGAAAAGAAGGAAAGAGCGGAAAGAATGGCGAAAACTTCTCCTCCCGGCGGCGGAGGGTCCACTTTTGAATCCGATTCGAGCGGCACCTTACAGGACATAGACGATTCCGTTCCGATCGAAAGAATATTAGAAGATTATAAAGAATGGTCCCAATATCCGCCGAACTCAAGACCTCTTACGAAATACAACGAGGATCTGATCAAACCGTTTTTTATACAGACGACGGCGATTCCGATGGCGGATTCTTCCGAATCGAAGGAACCGAACGGTTATAGTTGTCAGCTCCAGCCTTTGAGTTGGGCCGTGGTTGGGCCGCAGGACCAAATGCGCATAACGTTCGAATGTAGAAGTCCCGAAGGAAAACGGATTCCGATCGATATTAAAGGCGTTCGCATGTGGAGGGAATTCGACGGGGAAAAATTCGGAACGCTCAGTCCCGATTACGGCGACAACGGAGTAAACGGGGACGATCTGGCAAAGGATTTGCTTTATACGTTTCAATGGAAACCGACTCAAAAAGATTGGGGGGATATGATCATGGAAGTCGACTTTCGTTATTCTCCCGGATTTAAAAAGACGGGAAAACTCAACACTTCGTTTTATTCTTCTCCTGGTAAACCAGCCGAGTTGAGCGGGGCTTCTTCCGATACGACGAGCGACGGTTCACTTGTGGTTCGCGTCGGCGTGAACGTTTACAAGGCCGGGAACTATCATCTTGAGGGAAATCTCAAACACGCGGAAACGGGAGAATACATCGCCTGGGCCACGTTCGATTCCAAACTTCTTTCCGGTTACGGAGAAGCCGAATTCTTATTTTATGGAAAGCTAATACGGGATTCCGGTCTGGACGGTCCGTACGTTTTGACGGACGTGCGGGGACATCGGGTTAATCTCGCGGTTGATCCGGAATGGTTCAGTCAAGGAGAAGCGGGTCTTAAAAAAATCCAGGCGGCTAAAACGGTGGAACCGGATCGAGAACTCGTTCTTCCGTATAAAGAATTCTTTAAGACGAAATACTATGACGCGAAACAATTCACTTCCAAACTTTGGGACAGCAACGAGAAACAGAGAAGGATCAAGGAATTGGAAAGTATGGAGCGATAAAAAACCTGTTTCCGTTTCAGAAAATAATATTCTAAATTCTGAATATTTTGTCGAAATGCCCGTGACTTAGATTCCACGGGCATTTTTTTGTACAACGCCGATTTAAGATCGATGGAAATGATTCCGACAAAAGTCCTTCAAACAGGAGCGCGGCTTGGATGGAACGAATTGCGTATGCGCGTGCGACGCACGGAACGCGCTACGAAACTGGAAAAAAGGTTTCGACTTCTTCTTGAAGTCGGACGCGGATTTTCTAAAATGTTTTTGGGTTTGTTGAACGGGAAGAAATTCTTTCAGGAAGTTTGAAAGTCGTTTCAGCAAATCCCGCTTTTAGAAAGCGGGATTTTTTTTACGTCAAAACGAATCGAGGATTATCTCCAGCCTTCGTTTTTCAATTCGCTGTGATTCAGGTAAAGACCTGCGCTCCCGACGGAAGGCGCTCTTGTGTGACCTTGGAATTGTGTGTAAGTCACATTCGAGTTGAAAGGCCAAATGCCTTCGCTTTGAGTCAAAGAAGACTGACATTGACTGACTCCGCCCGCTTTGTTATAAGCGCAAGAAGAGTGGTAGGCCACTGCGTAATCGTCTTCACCCGGAAGAATTGCGGAAGCTCCCGCCATTCCTTTGTAACCAGGAACCTGATAAATCGTAACACCGGCGGTGTTGTTGTGATTGTATGCTCCTCTCGCTGTGGAAACGATGAGAGCTTTATCCATCGCGTTTCCTGCAAATCCGAAAGTCGCTCCGTTCAACGCGGATGCTAGCTCGGATCCGCCGGAAGCGGCTGCAAGAGCGGTTACTTTTGTGATATTGTAGCCTTTGCTGGAAGCGCTTGCTCCAAGGTTCGCCAACCAATATTCGGTTACGTAACAACCCGCACTATGACATACGATTTTGCAGGAATTGGATCCTTTGCAATACGTGTTCAGCACGGTGGTAAAGTTGGTTTGCGCACGAGCGGTTCCGTAAGTTCTTGGATCGGTAGTTCCATCGTATCCGACGAATACCTTTGCTCCGGAAACCGAGTTCACACTTGTTCCCCAATAGTTATTTACGTCGGTCGTTCCTGTACCGTTGTGATTCTTATCGGACTTTCCGTGAACGAACACGGTGTAAGTCTGAGCAGAAAGCGATCCTGCAAAAAACAACAGGGCACACAAAATCAACCCAACGCTCTTCGTACTTTTCTTTTTCATTCTCTTCACTATTCTCCTGATATATAATTTAGGAAGGAGTTCCGCAGCATTGTTCAAAACTTCCGTAAGTTTAGTCAAGCTCAAGTGGAATCTTTTTTAAATAACGGATAGAATAAAAAATATTTCCCTCTGACGCATCTGTCCTACGTCAGACGATCTTGCTCTTAATAAAACGATGTTAGTTATCTTCGTTTTAGCAAAAAAAATGTTAAACGAAGTGGATTTGGAAGGAATTCTCCGCTACTCAAAGCCGGGAAAGAGGACTTCTCCTTTTGTTAAGCGAATTCGATAGATGTCGGGGATTTTAAAGAGGGTTTTGTTTAAGGACATATTGTCCTGAAGATCGAGGCGTTTTCGTGCGGCAAAAAATCGTTTCCAAAGCATTTCCGCATAATTTCCCTCTCCTGTCATGCGGACGGAATAATCGGAATCGTAGAGTTTTCCTCCTCTTGCTTGTCGAATTAAATGTTCCACCTTGTCCTTTTTGAGAGGATAATTTTTTTCCAGCCAATCCAGAAACAAAGGCGCGACTTCGTATGGGAGACGAAGAAATACCATTCCCGCCGATTTTGCCCCCGCTTGTTTTGCGTTTTCTAAAATCCGTTCGAGTTCGATATCGTTGAGCCCCGGAATCATGGGCGCCGCCATCACTCCCGTTGGAATCCCCGCATCTGCAAGTTTCCGAATTGCTTCCAATCTTCTCTCCGGATTTGCGGTGCGCGGTTCCATCCGTTTCCAAAGTTCTTGATCGAGCGTCGTTACGCTGATATATACTTTCGTTAAATTGTAGGAAGCGAGTTGTTCCAACAGATCGATGTCTCGCGTTACGAGAAACGATTTGGTGATCAGCGCCACAGGTTGTCTGAATTCCAAGAACACTTTGAGCAGTTCGCGGGTGATTTCCAGTTTTCGTTCCGCAGGTTGATAGATGTCGGTGACACCGGCCAGTTGAATCGTATGTATGTTTTCCTTTTGTTTGGAAAGATACTTTCTCAAAAGTTCGGGTGCATTCTTTTTTGCGAAGATCTGCGTTTCGAAATCGATTCCCGGTGAAAGATCCACGTATGCATGATTGGGCCTCGCATAACAATAGATGCAGCCGTGTTCACAGCCGCGGTAGGGATTGATCGATCGGGTAAATCCTAAATCCGGGCAGTCGTTTTCGGAAACGATCGTTTTGGCTCGTTCTTCCAAAAGAATCGTGCGCGGAGACATTTCTTCGTTTTGAAATTCGGGCTCTATCTCGCGTTTTGTGGGTTCGAAACGTCCCGGGATTTTAGAAACGGTTCCTCGATTGATTTTCGGTTGTTCCATCGCACATAATATTCCTCGATTCAGAGGATATACTATTTATATAAATAGTAAACAAAAAATAAGTATAAATTTTCATAAAGGAAGAATTTTTTGAAGGATTTCGTTTATTAAAACGTCTATAGTATAGGGGGGTAGGGTATGAAACCAAAACACAAGCTGCATTCCGATCCGAAAGTTACGGAGAATCTGCTTCTCCGTTTAAAAAAAATAGAAGGTCAGATCCGGGGAATTCAAGGAATGATTGAAAGGGAAGAATACTGCGACGACGTTCTCAATCAATTATCATCCACGAAATCCGCTCTGGATGGAGTGGCAAAAACCCTTCTGAAAAGCCACATTCAAACCTGCGTCGTGGAAAGATTCAAAGAGAACGATTCCAAGATTCTCGACGAGTTTATGACCACCGTGGACCGCATTCTTAAATAAAGTTAGAGGAGATATAAAGTCATGAAAGAAATCAAACTTACCGTAGAAGGAATGACCTGCGCGCACTGTTTAAAAACCGTCGAGGCCGCCCTCAAGGATGTCGGATTAACGGGAAAGGCAAACTTGGAAAACAAGGAAGTCGTTTATCTGGGAGAGGGGACGGAAGAGGAATTGGCGAAAGTCAAGGCCGCGATTTTGGAAGAAGGATATACTCCGGGTGAAATCAAATGAACGCTCCGCAAAGAACTGTAGAGGAAGGTATTACGTTAGATCTGATCGGTATGACCTGCGCAAACTGTGCGCTTCGGATCGAAAAGGGACTGAAAAAAGTTCCGGGGGTTAAGGACGCACGGGTCAACTTTGCGATGGAAACCGCCAAGGTGGAGTTCGATTCTTCGGTTACGGAAGAGGTTCTCCTTGATAAGGTCGATTCGCTCGGATACAGGGCGCTGGTTCATAAGGATCTCGAAATTCATGGAGAATCTGAAAAGGCGCATGAAAAAGAATTCAAAAAGTTAAAGCTGCGCCTCGTTCTTTCGACGCTTTTATCCCTTCCGCTGCTTGCGAGCATGATCGGTCACTTCGGGAACAATTCGGTTTCTGAATATTTATCTTTCCTAATGAACCCCTGGCTTCAGTTTGCGCTCGCTACTCCGGTACAATTTTGGATCGGAGCCGCTTTTTATCGCGGAAGTTTCCGCTCTTTGAAAAACGGAGGAGCGAACATGGACGTTCTCGTGGCTTTGGGAACTTCGGCCGCGTATTTTTACAGCGTTTATCAAACCTTTGTTTCCTTAGGCGCGCATCATCACGGAGATGTTCCTCTTTATTACGAAACGTCCGCCGTATTGATCACTCTGATTCTTTTCGGAAAATTTCTGGAGCATATCGCGAGAGGAAAATCTTCCAGAGCGATTCAATCTTTGGTGGGCTTACAACCGAAGACTGCGAACATCATTCGAGAAGATGAGATTCAGGAAATTCCCTTACTCGCCGTCCGCCCGGGAGATCTTCTCTTGGTGAAGGCGGGAGAAACGATTCCCGTAGACGGAACCGTGGAGGAAGGGAGTTCTTCCGTCGACGAATCGATGTTAACTGGAGAAAGTATTCCCGTCGAAAAGACGATCGGAAGCTCTTTGTTCGGCGGTTCTTTGAACCGAAACGGAATTTTGAAATTAAGGGCTTCGAAAGTGGGAAAGGATACTTTGCTTTCCGGAATCATTCGGGTCGTTCAAGAAGCACAGGGTTCTCGGGCGCCGATTCAAAGAATTGCGGATCGGATTTCTGGAATTTTCGTTCCGATCGTCATCCTTCTTTCGGCGATCACTTTGCTTCTCTGGTATTTCTGGCTACAACCCGGAAATTTCTCCGGGGCTTTGGAGAAGGCGATCGCGGTTCTCGTCATCGCATGTCCTTGCGCGTTGGGTTTGGCGACTCCGGTTTCGATTCTTGCGGGATCCGGAAAGGCGGCCACTCTCGGAATTCTTTTTAGGACCGCAGAAGCATTAGAAATCGCTCATAAAGTAGATACGATCGTTTTCGACAAAACCGGAACCTTGACCAACGGAAAACCCGTTTTAAAGAGTTTAGAAAGTTTGAATGTAGCCGAAGCCGATTCTCTGCTCGTCCTTGCGGCTTCAGCGGAACAGAATTCGGAACATCCTCTTTCCAAAGCGATTGTTGACTTTGCCAAATCGAAAGGTTTGGGCCTTTCAATTCCGGAGAGTTTCGAAACCGTTCCGGGCGGCGGAGTTTCCGCCGTCGTCGACGGGAAAAAAATTCTGATCGGAACCGATCGTCTTTTCAAGGAAAGAGGCGTCGCGCTCAACGAGATTCTTCTGAATTTGAAACGACTTCGGGAAGAAGAGGGAAACACCGTCGTTCACTTGAGCGTGAACGGAATACATTCCGCGGTTCTTTCTTTGGCGGATACGATCAAGGAAACCACTCCGATCGCGATCGAAAGGCTGAAATCGCTCGGAATGGATTTGTATATGATTACGGGAGACAACGAAAGAACGGCGCATGCGGTCGCGAGGGCCTGCGGCATTGAACACGTGTTAGCCGAAATTCTCCCGGAAGGAAAATCGAACGAAGTAAAAAAACTCATGAACTCCGGAAAAATTACCGCGATGGTCGGAGACGGGATCAACGACGCTCCCGCGTTGGCGGTTGCCGATCTCGGAATCGCGATGGGAACCGGAACGGACGTCGCAATGGAATCTTCGGATGTAGTGATTATGAACGGGGATCTGATCTCGATCGCGAACGCGTTCGCGATGAGTAAAAAAACGGTGTATAACATCCGTCAAAATCTTTTCTGGGCTTTGGTTTACAACGCGCTCGGAATTCCCGTTGCAGCCGCCGGCTTTCTCGCTCCTTGGATTGCGGGAGGCGCGATGGCTCTCAGTTCGGTTTCGGTGGTTTTGAACGCCTTGCGTTTGCAACGAAAGTGAGTTCTCGATCTGCGGAGGAACGGCGTTTTCGTTCTTCCGCAGATTAGAATATTCAAGAGTTTTAAAATTTGAATGTGCTTTCCGAATAAGGTTCCGTTTAAGCTTTCTTGAGCGCCCCGTCCAACCATTCTTTGTAAGAATACAAATTGCTGATCTTGGAGATGTAAGCGGTCGCTTCCGGACCGAGTTCGATTCCGTAGGTCAGAAATCTTCCCACAACGGGAGCGTAAAAAGCGTCCGCAATGGTGAATTCTTTTCCGAAAAGGAAAGGTCCTTTGGAGTCGTTCAGACATTCTTTCCAGATGAATTCGATTCTTCGAATATCTTTCCACGCTTCTTCGGGGAACGTTCTTCCGTGAAGTTTTTCAACGAGATTCATCGATAGATTTTTTCTAAGATCGGTAAAACCGGAATGCATTTCCGCGACGACGGAACGTGCGACGGCTCTTGCGGCTTTGTCTTTGGGCCAAAGATTTTTTTCGGGAAAGGTCTCGGCCAGATATTCGACGATGCTGAACGTGTCCCATACTTTGATGTCGCCGTCGATTAGAACGGGGACCTTGCCGGCTTCCGAATAGAATTTGATCTTTTCGTAAAACTCGGGCGTATTCAGAGTCAGTGAAATTTCAGTAAAAGGAATATTCTTTTCTTTTAATAGAATCCAAGGACGCAGGGACCAGGATGAGAATTTTTTATCGCCGATAACTAGTTGAAGATCCGCCATACAGCCAGATTCGATGGGCGACCCGATCTTGAAAATTGAAATTCTCGGCGGATCGGATCGAATTCATTCTTCCTTAGAAGTTTGTCCGTGAATAGCGGTTTTTGCTCAGCCCTTTTGTTTGTCCGAAAGGTAAAGACGAATCTGTGTTTCGGGAGTTTCCGCGAAGTTGATCGGATAGATTTCGTAATCCGTTGCAAAGGCTCTTCTGTTTTTGATGCCGGAATCGGACCAAACTTGTTGCCAGAGTTGAACGACGATGTCAGGGCTTTTTCCTTTTTCGGTGGTCAACTCGAGATACGTTCCTTCGGGAAGGGAAAGGGTTTCAAATCCGTTCGTATCGTCGGAAGCGGCCGGAACTCCGATGAAGTAAGAGTATTCTCCGTTCTCGTCGCTCTCATAATCCCAATATACCGCGTAAATGGAATCACCGGGATTGCTGAGTTTCGGAAAAACTTCCTGAAAGAATTTTCCCCAGAGCGGTCCGATTTTTCCGTTCGGTCCGAACTCGTCCGCGTTTTTGGTTCTCGTACGAACTCCGATGAGATTCTTTTTCGGCATCGGGCTTTGTTTCATGATTTCCTCTTTATTAAACGAAGTCTAACTTGATCGAAAAATACGATACGAAACCGGTTCAACACGAGGCAATCCAATTCTCTCGACTTTTTGAATCGGATTTGGGCGAATATCGATCGTTCGCGGTGAACGTCTATTACCTAACTAATCCGATTTCCTGATTTTTATCAATCTTTCCGAAGGCTTTTCGGCAACGCTTCGATTTGACGAATCAATCCTGATATGGAGTACTTAGGTAAGTTTATGGAGATTCTTTATGAGGAGAATCTCATATCTCCAACGGGATAGGAGGAAGTCTATGTGCGTTTCAGATAATCAAAGTGGGTACGGATCGGGGAATACGAATCTTTCGTCCATTTTGACTTCTTACTTTTATCAATATCCTCACGCGATCTTTATTACGGACCGCGACGGTAAGATCGAATACACCAATCCGGTGTTTGAGAACATTTCCGGTTATAAACAAACGGAATTGATCGGAAAGAATCCGGGTTTCTTTCAATCGGGTGCGCACGGACGGGAATTTTACGAACATCTGTGGGATACCATTCTTGCGGGAAAAGAATACGAAGGCTATTTTTTAAACCGAAACGGATTCGGCGAAACGATTTCCTGGAAGGAAAGAATCACTCCTCTCCGCGACGAAGAAGGGAATATTTCGAATTTCTTATGTAGAGTGGATGTTCCCTCGGACAAGACGGCCGGTTCCGTTCAGAAAAACGAAACCGCCGGAGCTTCCGCTTCTACGGAAATCGGAAAGGTCCGGGAATCCCTGTTTCCGAAACTCCAAAAGGAATACGGACTAACGTATCAGGAAGCGAAGATCTGCGATCTTTTGGTCGCGGGTCAAACTCGTGAAAGCTTGGTCCGTGAATTGGGAGTACATTCAGGAACTCTAAAGAACCACTTAAAGGCGATTTATCGAAAAACGATCGAAAAGGATTTGGAGGAACCGGGTCAGGGCAGGGACAAACTGCAAAGGCTTACGATGTTCTTGATTCGACTTTGTTAAGCGACATCGATTGGTTTCGATCGATAAAATAAACGAATCGGAGTCGTTGCAAAAACGATTCCGATTCGTACGTTTGACTTCGGTTTAATTTTTTCCCCAGACGCTTTCCAGATACGCCTCTCTTCCGGAACCTTTTCGATACGCTTTGTAGTGATCGGGATTGGTTTTATAGTAATTCTGATGATATCCTTCGGCGGCATAGAACGCCGTAAACGGGAGAATTTCGACCACGATCGGTCCTTTGAATTTTCCGGACTTAGCGATCTCTTGTTTGGATTCTTCGGCGGCTTTCTTTTGAGCCTCGCTGTGATAAAAAATTCCGGTTCGATATTGGTTGCCTCGATCCGCAAATTGTCCTCCGTTATCCGTGGGATTGATCTGTTTCCAAAAAACCTTCAACAATTCCGCGTAACGAATCTTGGAAGGATCGAATTCTATCTGAACGCTTTCACGATGACCCGTTCTTCCGTAGCCGACGTCTTCGTATGTAGGGTTGACTTCTTTACCGCCCGAATAACCGGACGTAACGGAAATCACTCCGTCCAAAGATTCGAACGGACCTTCCATACACCAAAAACAACCTCCTGCGAACGTAGCCTTCTCCGTTTTGGGCGCGGACCAGATCGGAGAAAAAAAGAAAAAAATTCCGAGAGGAATCAATACTTTAGAGTAAAACACATAAACCTCTTTAAAAGAAAGTTCGTAGCGTTTATGAAACGGTTACACGAGTCATAGGGAACGTTCTTCCTGAAACGACTCGTTCTAAAAACCGATTTTTATGTTTTTCATTGCGGAAGAAAAAAATTCCTATGTTTTCTTTTCGAAGATCTAATTCTAAGAATAGAATATGAAAATCGCAATCTTAGGAAGCGGAATCGCGGGGCTCAGCGCTTGCTGGTATTTGAGTAAGGAACACGAAGTCGTATTGATCGAGCGCCACGCTCTCCCCGGAATGGACGCGCACGGAACCGATGTCGCGTTAAAAGATAGAATCTTCCGTTTCGACGTTCCTTTCCGCGCATTCAAACAAAACTATTATCCTTGTCTCATCGAGATGTACAACGAAGCGGGGATCGAATTCAGACCCGTGGATTATTCCTTCTCTTTGAGCGAACGGGACGGAACCACATACTTTCAATTCGCTACGTTCGGACTCGGCGGAAATTTTTATCCGTTCGTTTCTCCCGTGTGTTTTCAAAGCGGAGAATCCAGAAGAATCTTTTCGGATACGATCCGATTTTACAGAGAGTCCGCGACTCAATGGGAATCCTTAAAGGGAGAACAACTTACGATCTCCGGTTTTCTGCAGCGTTTCGGATATTCGAAAGAATTCGAGGACAAATATCTGATTCCGATGTTTGCGACGATCAACACTTGCACTCTCAAAAGCGCAAAGAATTATCCGGCCGAAGCGGTGATCCGTTATCATGCGAAAGGATTGAAGTTTCTCCGATTTTTAACCGCGAGTCACGGAACCAGGGACATCACCGACCGGCTTTCGGTGGGCGCGAAAGAGATCCGGCTCAAATCCAATCCGAGGAGGCTCGAACTCAACGGTAAAAAAGTTTTTGTTTCCTTTGACGGAGGCAAGGAAGAATTCGATCGGGTCGTGATCGCGACCCCGGCCAATCAGGCGATTCCTCTTTTACCGGACGAGATGACGAAGGAGAAGGAACTTCTTTCCTCGTTTCGTTACGAAGAATCGGAAATTCTGATGCACACCGATCCTTCGTTTATGCCCAACAAAAAAAGACACTGGGCCCCGCTTTGTTTTACGCTTTCTCCCGAAACCGACAAACCTTCCGCGACGATTCGTCTCAATAAGGTTCTTCCCGAAATCGGAAACGAGGAAATCTTTCAGACTTGGAATCCTTTGGAAGAACCCCAACAAGGAACTCTCATATCCCGTTCCCGTTTTGAAAGACCGGTGATCGATCTCAAAAACCAAAGAACCATCGACGAACTCAAGTCCCTTCAAGAACAACCCGGCCGCAAGATTTGGTTTTGCGGTTCGTATGCGAGATACGGAATTCCCCTTTTGGAAGCGGGGGTTTCGACTTCTTTGGACGTAAGACGTTGGGTTGAGAATTCGATGCGGTCTTAGAAGGGTTTTTGGGCGGAGTAAAGAACGAAGCGGAAGTATCTTCTCATTCTTTCACTTCCAAGAAAGTCCGCGAACCTCGCATAGTTGTTCGCGATTCTTTCCGGAATTGCAGTCCTCGGTTTGGCGGTCGCACGTTTTAAAAAACGGGAGAATCCTTCAAAGACATCCTTCTCTAAAAACGCAAAGCCGTCTTCTAACGTGAACCCGGCGCCGCGCAAGATTTGAGAAAGGGAATCAGTTGTGACCCGGTTCCCTTTCGGGATGGAACTTAACGCGCAGACCGCGCTTCGAAACCAAGAATCCAAAAGATGCAAAGGCGATTCGTTCAGGATCAACTCGGCCGAGACCAATCTTCCTCCCGGCTTGAGAATTCGAAACGCTTCCTTGCAAAACTCTGTCCGATCGGAAAAAAAAGCTGCGCTGTCCAAACAAAGAATTCGATCGAAGCTTTGATCCGCAAAAGAAGGAAGGGCCGTTTCGATCGGGGACAGGATGAGAGTCGGTCGAGAATCGGACGGAGAAAACCCGCGGCAGTCCAACAGATTTTTTGCAAATTCGGTTTGAACCGAAGAAGCGTTGACCCCGGTCAGATCTCCGAACGCAACGGAGAATTCTTCCTTCCAAACAAAGAACTGATCCCCGCAACCGAAGCCGAGGTCCAAAACTTTGAGTCCCGGTCCGAGTTCGGCCTTGCGTCCGAGCAGAACGGCTAACGTCTTACAAGCGGCGGGATAATCGTCCGTGTCCTTCCAATAACCTAAGTTGGCCCAGGAAGAATTTTCCGGATTCAGATACAGATGCGTAAGAGTGTCAGGCGCTTCTTCGATTTTTTTCCGGGAAAAAAGACTCACTCAGAAAATTCTCCTTAAAACCGAACCGTTAGAATTCTTACGAGAATCGGCGATTCGAGACGTTCTACGAAGATTTCGTTTCGTCTTAACGAACGTTTCGGCGTTCGAAGGAGGTTTCGATTTTTCATGTCGCATTAAATAATATCTAAACATACATTAAGTTTGTCCGATATATCCTGTAGAATTATCGGGAAACATGTTCGTCATCACGCTCTTAGATCCGACTCAAACCAAAAGCAATTTATTGCTTCGCTGGAAAATCAAACTCGATCGTAAGGGAGTTACACCGGTTCTCGTATTTCCGGAAGCTTCGATCAATTTGGAAAAGCTGCACGTCCTCGCAAAAATTTCGTCCAAACAAAAGTCCCGATCCTCCGTTCCCGTTTTTTTTCACGCGGAGTCCCTTCTGAAGGCCGCGGACTTTCTCCTTTCGGATAGAATTCCCAAGGGAGAAAAAATTCTTCCGGTCTTCGTCGACTTCGGATCGATCGGCAAGGACAAGAACGGAACTGACTTCGAAGAACAAGTGGAAATTCTTCAGAGAAAGATTGAAAGAAATTTCTCGGCCGTTTGTTTTTTAGAGACGGGGAAGGCGCAGGCAAGCATAGAACGATCGGGGAATCGGAACTGGCTCTTTCACAAGTCGTCCTTGGTCGTCGGGATCGAAGGAAGAAGCTTTAAAATTTTGCGGAAGGATTTGCCTCAAGCGGAAGAAGGGGAGTTGTCAGCGGAGTCTTGGATTCCCGGAGGACTTCTCGAAGGCGGACATTCAGAAAATAATTTACGTTTTTAGAATGGTTCTTCTTTCCTCGTCATACGATCGAGGGGACTCGCATTAAATATTACTCGAATTTAGTATTTTAATTGAAGTTTTTTTTATACCATTCTTGATAGATAAAAATTTTGCCATTGGCAATAAACGCAGGGATCTTCTGCATGATCGAGAAACGAATCAACAAATTCGGGGAGAACGGAACCTTCGCAACGAAGACCATCCCCAAAGGAACCTTGCTGTTCAGCTACAGCGAGTGGATCGAAGACGAAGAGTTCGGATGGAAAGTTCTGACGGTTGACGAAGCCGAGTCTCTTCCCGATTCGGAAAAGGACATCTTCATGAAATACGGTTACGACGTGGACTTCGGTCTGGTCACCGGACCTACCAGCGATCAGTACGTGATCAATCACTCCAACTTCATGAACCATTCCTGCGATCCGAACATGTGGTACGATCAGGACGACAACATCGTCGCGAAGAGAGAGATTCAGGCCGGAGAAGAGCTTACGATCGATTACGCGAACTTTATCGTAAACTTCGACCAAACCTTCGAATGCGGCTGCGGATCGGCGAACTGCAGAAAATCCATCCGTAAAGACGATTGGAAACTTCTGATCAACGAGTATCAGATGAACTTTCCGAAATTCATCCAAAAAGAAATCAAAAAACTCTACGTAAAAATCCCAGTATAGAACGACCTAAAAACGAAAATCACTTTCTAACCTTTAAGATTCTTTCCAGGATTCCTCTCCGCAGAAGTCCTGGAGAATCTTCGGCGACGGCGGAGCTGGTACTCCGGGCGTTTTCTATGGAGTAGAATACGTCCGGCTCGACGGCCTGTACGATTCTCATCGCCTGACGAATCTTCTTTCTTTTTAAAACCGTAAAGACGATCTTAACAGGGCCTCTGCTTCCTTGACCGTTCATGGTCGTAACTCCGTAACCCGCTTTGGAAAGTCTGTTCGCGATTTCCTCGCCGTGTTCGGGGGAAATGATTCTTAAGAGAGAATAACCGATCGCCAATTTCTCTTCGAGAATCATTCCGATGAACGTCCCCGTAGCGAAACCGCCGGCGTATGCAAGATAACAAAGGGCGTTGTTTAAATTCTTGATGACCTGTGTGATCACGATCACCCAAAGAAGAACTTCCAAAAATCCGAGAGAAGCCGCGATCGCTTTCTTTTCGCGGGTAAGAAGAATGACTCGAATCGTTCCGATCGAAACGTCCGTCACTCGGGCGCAAAAAATAAAACAGGGAAGAAGAACGTAATCGAAGATAGGATTTCCGGGAGAAGGAAAACTCAGTTCCATACGAACTAATATTGTCGAAAGAAGCAAACTCGTCGAGGAGAATTGATCCGCTAGGAACGAACGATCCTTTGTAGAAGGAGTCCGGCGAACTCTTTCAAGAAACGGGAAGGAATCAAATACGACCGAAAAGAAATCAAATCTCGTTTCGGGATTTTTAGGAAAGGCCGATCGACGCGGGTTGCGCCGGAAAATCCGGAGCCTACGTATCTGATAAACGACTTATAAATTTCTTAAAACAGAGAAACAGAATTAAAAAAATGGAATCTTGATTTCGTTTAACGTTTCGCTTTTTAATCGTAAAAACGGTTTTACGATTTCTTTTTCAAAAGAAACGTCGAGAATCCCTTCCTATGAAAAGAACCGCGTCGATCCTTGTAACGATTTGTTTCTTCGCTTATCAAAATTGTTCTCCCTCCGATTCGAAGGAGAATCCGATTTTTTCTTTGTTGAACACGAATAGCAACGTTAGATCCGCATTGGAAAACGGAACAAAACCGTTTTTATCCGGAGAAGGAACGTCGAACGTCTTTCATTCTTTGGAATATCGGAATCTTCCCGAATCGAGAAGGATTTCCATCGGAGAAAAGACGTATTCAGCCAAAACCGATCCGATCTTTGTGGATTCTTTGGGAAGAGAAGCGAACTTTCGGGGTTTTAATATTTCCGGAAATACGAAACTCGTTCAGCACGAATTCAAACCCTTTCAAAACGAATCGGACGCGGAGATTGCGTTTGCGCGATTGGGAAAAACCACTGGATCGAATATGATCCGTTTTACGATCGCTTGGGAAGGAGTTCACACGGCCGTCGATACGATCGATTACGCGTATCTCGACTCCGTAATCGCTCAAATGAAGAAAGCGATCGCGTTGAAGATGTATGTTCTTGTCGATTACCATCAGGATCTATTCTCCCGAAATCTGTTTAACAAAAACTCGTGGTATACGGGAAACGGAGCGCCGAAATGGGTGACGCCCGCGGGAACGTATCCGAACGAATACTGCGGAATCGTCTGTGCGAATTGGAGTCAGAACAATCTTACCAACGAGGCGATCCGAAAAGGATTTAGGAATTTTTGGAACGACGCCTCGTTTAATACTTCGGCGGGAACGAGAAGAATGCAGACCGAATTCGTTTGGCAATTGGGAAAGGCCGCGAAATACATTCAAGAACGCTTAACTACCGAAGAATTCGATTATGTTCTGGGAATTGATCCGTTCAACGAACCCGTGGACGGAGGAATGGAAGGACTTTCACCAGCACAATGGGACAATCAGAAGTTATGGCCTTTTTACAGAAGAATTCGTCAGGAGCTGAACGCGAACGGATGGGAATCCAAATACGTATATGCGGAACCTCTTGTATTCTGGAATACGAATGTGGGAAGCGCGATCGTTCCTCCCACGGGAGGAGGCCATCTGACTACTTTACCCGGACCCGGCTTTGTGTTTAATTCCCATTTTTACGACGCGGGAAGGATGGGAACGGATCTGACCGGAATCGACAACGCGACGTATTTTAAGTATTTGGACGAGATCCGAAACGAAACTAGGTTCCTGAAAATTCCCGTGTTTTTGAGCGAGTTCGGGATGTGGTTGAACGGAGTCGGCGCCAAAGACACTCCGAGAATGATTTCCGCCGTGTATCAGGCGATGGAAATTTCGGATGTGGGGCAGTCGACTAAGACGCGTTATGCGGATTTTTATTCCCTTTTGGTTTCGGGAACACAATGGCATTGGGATTATTATTACGACAATCATTTCGAATATATGAACGGAAACACGTCCAAGCTGATCACGAAAAAGGACGCTTGGAACGACGAGAATTTTTCGGTGGTCGGAAATTACGGAACGACATGGAACGTGGATTACCGCGCAATTCAAAGGAGTTATCCTAGAAGATCACAGGGAAGAATTTTAAGTTTTTATTATAATACTCTCGGCGCCGATTCTTGGAACAATCCGTATGCCTGGGGAGGAATTCGACCGAAGACAAACGGAACCGCGTATTTTTCCGATCGAAGATTTGCGATTCTGATTTGGAAAGGAAGGAATTCGGACGCGCCCACGGAGATCTTTATTCCTCCGCATTTTTCGGCGCAGAATCTGATTTTGATTTCCGATTCAGGAATTTACAACAAAACCTTGTCCGCATCGATTACGAACGGATTGAACGAATCGATTCTTATCCCCGATCCGGATCGAATGAGCGGTTCCGGTTCTCTTTTGGTTTCTTGGGACGATTTGGAAGCGGGTGAAAATGAGGAAACGATTCATTACGTTTTGATTGTGGATGGGAACGGGGTTTCTTATTCGAACGAGTTTTTGGCGGGACTGCAAGCAGATTTGAACCAAAGAATTTTAAACGAGAAAAAGAGTCCGGTTTATTTGATAGGAAAGATGACGTATGGGGGATATCCCGCGCAGTAGGGGAGAATGTCGTGAGAGGGTGATTTTGTTGTAGTTCCAACGATTTTTCCGTGAAACGATCCGGCCCCCACCCTAACTTGGGCGGTGGAGGTGGGCCTTGTGGGAAAATTTCGGAATCAATCCGCTTATCACGGAAAAATCGTTTCTGCAACCGGATTTATGCCTCGATTTTGCGGGAGTTCCCACAAAATCGCACAATCAAAATATTCTTGCTGAAAACTTGATGTTTCCAGTTTCCGGGGAGAGTTTTTAAGTGATTGAATAATATTAAAAACTTTTTCCCACCCAAACCCCGAACAGAGCCAACCCGATTCCGCCGAAAACGCTTACCAAAATATATGCGAAAAGTAGCATGTAATTCTCCGTTCGAAACATCTGCAGCGTTTCATAGGAGAACGTCGAAAACGTGGTAAACCCTCCGCACAAACCGGAAGCAAGAAAGAATTTCCATTGAGGATCGAATGAGGGGAATCGATCAAAAGCCGCATAAACGACTCCGATGAGAAACGAACCGAGAAGATTCGCGGTCAGCGTTCCCCAAGGAAGCATAAGGCCGAGGACCGTACCGAACCAATATTGAAGCAAATATCGAAAAACGCTTCCGAGCGCGCCGCCGATTCCGATCCAGAGTAAGGTTCTTTCAAGACTCATAAGGTATTTAGAATATATTAAAAAAGGAATTCGTTGCCCCGTTTTTCGTTTTCAAGGGCCGGAAGATTTATCGTCCGAAGGTTGCGATCCGTTTTTTGTCGAATCATTTTCCCGGTTTCGTTCCGTAAAATAACGGTAAATCTGATACAACCCGACTCCGAGCGTCACGATCGAATCATCCACGGGTCCCGGGACCAAATTCGGAGCGATCCAATAGAGAAGAATGACGAGAACGGGCCAGAAAATTCGTAACGTTTCGACCGGTTTCGAATCCTTGATCCCGAACCAAATTCCGACTAACAAAGATAATACGACGCTGATCAGAATTCCCGCAAAAATAAGAACGTGTTTTCCCGCGAGAAGAGTCCAATCGGCAAACGTATGCGCGTTTCCGTAATCGTCCTTCAGAAAGAGAATCGTTCCGCCGAGCGCGGTAAAAAACGTAAGAAAGGGAATCAGCATTCCCCATAAGCAGCCGTATTTGATTTTACCGGAAACATCGGTCATGTTCAACCCTCACCTATTTCAATATTTGTAGGACTCTTATGCAATTTCAAAAAAATAGAAAATAAATTTTGATAAAAGATCGAAAGATTTTAAACGAGTCCTTGATTCAAAGTTTCGATAAGACTAAAATCGGGACGGGTCCCCGGTCAAACGCGTGTAAAGTAATCCAAAAAGGAATTCGATTTTCAAATCCTTTAATTATATTTTTATAAATTAGATTATTGCAGACATCGTAACCTATTTTATAGTTCCAAATTTGTACTATATCGGTGAACGACTCGACAACGGTCCATCGAACGTCATAATTTAATTCCATCGCTATTTCGGTTATTTCCGGAAGTATATTCTTCATATATACATTGATCGCCACGTCCGTCGGTATTGAGAATTCCAATTCCACGTCGATTCCGTAATTCTCTTCGGTTTCGATCCAGGGAATATCCTTGGGGCCAAAATATATACCTTGAGGTGCTAAATAAGTGTCCGAAAGAATTTGATGATTGCCACTATGTTCTTTTCCGTACGCGTATGCAGGGCAGACACCATTTTTACCATGATTGTCCCACATAAAGTCTAGCCCTCGGATCCCTTTGTTGTCCCGGCAAAATATAAGAGCCGCTTCGATATTCAATTTGAATTTTGCCGTGATTTCCTCTTTCGGCAGATCATTGAGAAGGCCGTTTAATTTTGTTAAGAGCCGATCTTGATTATTTTTCCGCAGCCACATTTTGATCGCTTCTTCGCGTTTTGTAAATCTTTTAGGATCTATTTGAATTTCTAAACTCATAATTTTTTACCTTATGATCATAATATCTTATTTTTATAATATTTTAGATTGCGGTCGCTTATAATATTCTCGGCTTGACCGCGGCAGGGATGTGGAGCGCGCACAGCGGTCGCTTGCGACCGAAGGCGTAAGCCGAAGCGCGGAACAAGCCCGTTCCTGCAACCTTAAGCGAGTTACTCCTTAAAGGGGCGTAGCTCAGGAGCCGCCCCGAAAAGACATTCAGAAAACTTAAAGCGTTTTCAAGTAAGCGAGAATGAACGGCTCTATATCCCCGTCCATCACCGCGGCCACGTTGCCCGTTTCGTGATCGGTTCTATGATCCTTTACGAGATTGTACGGATGGAAAACGTAGCTTCGAATCTGAGAGCCCCAGGCGATATCCTTTTTTTCGCCCGACTTCTTTTCCAATTCTTCTTTCGCTTTTTCCTGTTCCATCTCGTAGAGTCTCGCCTTTAACATCTTAAACGCGGTGTCCCTGTTTTTGATCTGAGATCTTTCGTTCTGACACGCGACTACGATTCCGCTCGGAATATGAGTGATCCGAACCGCGGAATCGGTCGTGTTGACGTGCTGCCCACCGGCTCCGGAGGAACGATACACGTCGACGCGGATATCCTTTTCCTCGATCTTGATGTCGATGTCGTCGTCGATTTCCGGACTTACGTGAACGGAAACGAAGGACGTATGTCTTCTTTTATTGGCGTCAAACGGAGATATCCGCACGAGACGATGAACCCCGTTTTCTCCCTTGAGAAAGCCGAACGCAAAGTCGCCTATCACGTGTAAGGTGGCGTTCTTGATTCCCGCGCCGTCGCCCGCTTGAATGTCTATGAGAGAATACTGATATCCTTTCTTTTCGAAATAACGCATATACATCCTGAGAAGCATTTCGGCCCAATCCTGGCTTTCCGTTCCGCCCGCTCCGGGATGAATGTTCAAGAAGGCCGGTTTTATATCTTCCGGATTTTTCAGGGCGCCCAGTAATTCGAGTTCGGCGAATTTCTCCTGAAGTCGATTGTATTCCGTGGAAAGTTCTCCCACTCCGTTTTCCCCTTTTTCGTCGAGGGTTAAATCCACTAAATCAGGAAAATCTAATATATCCTGCTGAATGGTGAACCAAGGAGTGAGTTTTTTTTCGAGTTCGTTCTTTTTCTGACTTACGATTCTCGCTTCTTCCGGATTGTTCCAAAGATCCGGGTCTTCCGCCTTTTCGCTGAGTGCCTTGAGACGATCTTTGTCCTGTTCCAAATTCAAGAGTTTCCAGCGGTTGATAAAGTTCTCTTGTAATTCTTTGGAAACTCGTTTGAGTTCTTTAGCCGATTTTACTTCCATATGCTTTGCTTCGATCGATTTGATGATTTCCGGTTATCTTTGGGATGAACGGATTTATTGAAAAAGAAAGTCTTCCTTCTTTTCCCTTTCTTGTTCCCAGGAAAAAACGGTGTCCCTGAGTTGGGGAGTGTTTCCTTCCACGGTCGCTACTAAGACGTATTCTTCCTTCTTTCTGAATTCTTCCGGGTTCTTTTTTAGGATCAATTTGCCCGAGCGGATCAGGTCCAAAATATGAAGAAGGAACGGATCTTTTTCCGATCTGGAAAGTTCCTTCATCGCGGAATAAAACGGAGTGATGCCTTTGTGAAACCAATCCACGATTTCATTTTTTCCTGCGGGCCAGAGTTGATTCAATTGGATCGTTTCTTCTCTAAGAAGCGATTTTCCCTGAAACGGCTTTTGGAGATGTCTGCATTGAAAATACAGTTCGTGATTGATCTCTCTCGGAAACGTCTTTCCGTAACCGGAACCGATCCATTCGATCCAGGCTTTTTTTTCCTTTGCGGGAAGTGAGGGGATGAGTGCGAAGAGATAATTCTGATTTTTGAATATTCGAGAAGTTGAAAGATGATCCAGGACCTCGTAAGGGATCATGTATTGTCCCTTTTGCCATTCCAATACGAGAGGAATTTTTTCGACGTCCAGATATTCGACCGGAGTTTCGTTGCGGACCACGTCCCCGAATTGAGTGAGAATGTAGATGAACGAAAGAAGTTCCTGACGATTCATCTTTCGGATCAACGTATCGGGGTCGAGATTCCTATGCAGTGCGTGTCTTAACAGATTGTATTGTTCAACTGGAAATTGAACGGGAGAAAGAATGATCCCAAGAAATTTTTCCATTTTCTTGAGGCTATGTCTCTCCACGAGATCTAAGTTTCCTGAAATCAAAAATGGCATAGGTTTAAAGGGCTCTGTGTCCGATGTCTTTTCTATAAAACGTTTTGGGAGCCTGGATTTTTTCCAGGAAGGAATAAGCTTCGGTCACCGAACTCTTTAGATCGGCGCCTTGAGCTACGACTCCGAGAATTCTCCCCCCGGATGAAAAAACTTTTCCATCTTTTTTTAGAGTTCCCGCGTGAAAAAGATAAACGTTTTGACCGGATGTTTCCGGAAGGTTCAGTGGAATATTTTTTTCATAAGAATCGGGATATCCTTGCGCTGCGAGGACTACAACCGCCGCCGCGCCTTTTTTAACCGCCGCTTGAACGCCTTTTATTTTTCCCGTGGAGGCTGTATAAAGAAGTTCTAATAGATCTCCGTCGAGCATCGCGAGCACGCACTGCGTTTCGGGATCTCCGAATCTGCAGTTGAACTCGACGACTCTCGGTTCTCCGTCCGAAGAAATCATCAAACCCGCGTAAAGAAGTCCTCGATACGGATGACCTTTTTTACGGAACGTTTCAAACATACGATCAAAGATTCGTTCTTTCACTTTTTGTAATATAGCTTCCGTTACGACAGGAGCGGGACAATACGCTCCCATTCCTCCGGTATTCGGTCCCTGATCTCCGTCGAAAGCGCGTTTGTGATCCTGTGCCGCGGGTAAAAGAAAATACGAATCTCCGTCGGAAACCGCAAAGATAGAAGCTTCTTGTCCGTCCATGAATTCTTCGATGACGACTTGATTGCCGCTTGTTCCGAATTTCTTATCCTCGAAGATTTCTTTGAGAGCGTCTTTCGCCATTTCCTTCGTCGTCGCGACGGTGACTCCCTTTCCTGCGGCGAGTCCGTCGGCTTTGATCACGATCGGAACGGATTTGGATTCGATATAGTTTAAAGAAGATGAATATTCGGTAAACGTTTTGTATTCCGCCGTGGGAACGTTCGCTTCGACCATCAGGGATTTCGCGAAGTCCTTGGAGCCTTCCACCTGTGCACAGTAGGAATCGGGTCCGAATACGGGGATTTTGAGCTCCGCAGCCCAATCGGCAAATCCCGCTACGAGAGGGTCTTCGGGACCGACTACGACGAAGTCGAAGGGATTTCGTTTTAAAAAAGACTGAACCGATTCCTTGTTCAATACGTTCAACGAATCGGAAGGAAGAATTTCGTGATCGGGGAAACCGCCGTTTCCGGGGAATACCTTCAATTCGCTTAACAACGGAGATTTACGGAGATGAAACGCGATCGCGCTTTCTCTTCCTCCGGAACCGATGAGGAGAACTTTCAATTTAGCCTGCAAGATTTTGAATCCCCTTTTTCAGAACTTCCACTTTGTCGATAAAGGTTTTGAGTTTTTCCCTTTCTTTTTCGACCACGTCCGGAGCGGCCTTGGAAAGGAATCCAGGGTTGGCAAGTTTTGCTTCGAGTTTTTCCTTTTCGAGTTCGGATTTCTGAAGTTCCTTTTCCAAACGCGCTTTTTCTTTGGCGACGTCGATCAAACCTTCCAAAGGAAGAACGATTTCTCCTTTGGTGAAATGCGAAACCGAATCCGTTTTCTGGATTTCATATCCCGCATCGACTCGAATCGATTCAAGACGCGCGAGTTGTAAAAGTGAAACTTCGTTTTCGGCGATCGCCGAACGGGCGAGATCGTCCGAAGACTTTACGATCGCCTTGCACTTCTTATCCGGCGCAACTCCGTTTTCGGAGCGCATAACGCGGATTTTCGTGACCATCTCCTGAAGAAGATTGAGTTTTTGAACTCCGAGTGCGTCCGAAGAAATCGGATACGCTTCCGGAAAGGGAGTCGTGGTGATGTATTGATCGGAGAACACTGAATGAACTTCTTCCGTTAAGAATGGCATAAACGGATGCAAAAGTCCTAATGCACGAGTCAATACGTCCGCGAGAACCTGCTTCGCGACTTCCGCGGAGCGCGGAGAAACTTTTCCGTATGCTCTCGGTTTTACGAGTTCGATATACCAATCGCAGAAATCGCCCCAGATGAATTCGTAGATCGCAGCCGCCATTTCGTAAAAATGGAATTTAGAATGCGCTTTGTCGTATTCTTCAAGACAACGATTGAATCGGGAAAGAATCCACTGATCCATCGGTTCTAGATCCTTTTCGATTTCGGCGGTGATTCCGGTCGGCACGAATGATTCTTCCAGGTTCATCAGGATGAAACGGGATGAATTCCAGATCTTATTGCAGAAAGAACGATATCCGTCTAACCGCGATTCGTCGAAGAGGATATCCTTTCCCTCGGGAAGGGTAGCCGCGAGAAAGAATCGGAACGAATCCGTTCCGTATTTCTCCATCATCACGAGAGGATCGATTACGTTCCCCACCGACTTGGAGAATTTTTTGCCGTCCTTGTCCCGTACCAAACCGTGTATGAGTACTTTATGAAATGGTGGAGCTTGCATGAACTTCATTCCCATCATGATCATTCTGGAAACCCAGAAGAAGATGATGTCAAAGCCCGTAACAAGAACGGAAGTAGGATAGTATTTCTTTAAGTCTTCCGTTTGTTCCGGCCAACCCATCGTCGAGAACGGCCAAAGCTGGGAAGAGAACCAAGTGTCGAGTACGTCCGGATCTGGTTCCACTTCTTTGGAATTGCAGGAAGGGCAGGTCGTTACGGGAGTTTCCGAAACTTCCACGTGTTTGCAGGTTTTACAATGATACGCCGGGATTCTGTGTCCCCACCAAAGTTGTCTCGAAATGCACCAATCGCGAATGTTGTTCATCCATTCGAAAAAAGTTTTTTCCCACATCTTCGGAACGAACTCGACTTGTCCGGTTTGAACCGCCTGCACCGCCAAGTCCGCGAGAGGTTTGATCTTTACGAACCATTGCGTGGAAAGATACGGTTCGATCACGGCGCCGCCTCTCGAGTTGTGTCCGACTGCGTGAACGTGATCTTCAATTTTTTCGATAAGACCTTTCGCTTCGAGATCCGCGAGAACCTTTTTTCGCGCGTCGAAACGATCCAGACCTTCGTAAACTCCGGCGTTCGAGTTCATCGTTCCGTCCGGGTTCATCACGAGAAGAGGTTTGAGTCCGAGTCTTTGTCCCGCTTCGAAGTCGTTCGCGTCGTGAGCCGGAGTGATCTTAACGAGACCGGAACCGAATTCCTTATCCACGAAAGAATCGAAGAGCAACGGAATTTGTCTGTCGGTCAGAGGCAGATCTAAAACCGTATCCTTCAAGGACGCATAACGCGTGTCTTCGGGATTCGCACAAACGGCGACGTCTCCGAGCATCGTTTCGGGTCTTGTCGTAGCTACGACTAAGAACTGATCCTTCTTTCCGTGGATCGGATATTTGATATGATAGAGTTTTCCCTTGGTTTCACGAAACTCGACTTCGAGATCCGAGATCGCGGTTTGAGAAGCGGGGCACCAGTTGATGATTCTTTCTCCGCGATAAATCAAACCTTCGTCGTAGAGTGATTTAAAAACTTTGAATACTGCTTTGGAAAGACCTTCGTCGAACGTGAATCTTTCTCTCGACCAGTCGACGGATTCTCCTAAAAGTTTTTGTTGCTTGGTGATCATTCCTCCGGAATGAGCCTTCCATTCCCAAACCTTGTTTACGAATTCCTCTCTCGTAAAATCCGTTCTTTTCTTTCCTTCTTTTGCGAGTTCCCGTTCGACGACCATCTGCGTCGCGATTCCCGCGTGATCCATACCGGGAAGCCAAAGAGTGGACTTTCCTTTTTTACGTTCGATACGGATGAGAATATCTTGAATGGTATGATTGAGCGCGTGTCCGATGTGCAAAGATCCCGTAACGTTGGGAGGAGGGATGACTATCGAGAAAGATTCTTTCGAGTTCGGATTCGGTACAAAAGACTTCTTCTCTTCCCAGAGTGAAATCCATTTATTCTCTACTTCTTTCGGTTCGTAGCGATCGCCTATTTGCTTTTTCATGGCCGTTAAAAACAGGTTTTCCTGCTTTTTCCCGGGGTCAAGAGGATTCAAACTGATCCGTCTTGGAGAAGGGAAAAATTGACCTTGAGCCTACTTTTTAGGCGATCTTGTATTTTGTCGCAAAGCCGTTTTTTTAGAGGGAGAATTTCTTTTGGTAAGAATTCCACCCTTTCGATCCGTCGACTTCGGCTTATATTTTAACACGGACCGGATCGAACTGCGTATTTCCTTCCAAGGAAACGGATCCGCATCGCTTATCGTCAAACGGGCTTTTCCCCCGATCAAGGATGGAAATTTCTTTCTGAGTTCGGTCAAAGCCTGCGATTTGCAGAGATAGATCGACAGGGAATTCTTTTCGGAAACGAGCGAGATCCAATTGTCGTCGAGTCTGTATGTCGGCGTATGGTTTTGCATCGATTCGAAAATTTCGGGAAACGTTTCCACGATCCAGGAACGGATCGTGAGAATTCTTTCCCTGCGAATTTCAGGCTGATCGTCGATAAAACGAAGAATCTCCGAGGATATAATAAACGTAGGAACGGGTATAAATGAGAAGAGATACATATCGATTCGGTCAAAAATAAAATTCCAAAGAATGCTATTTCGCCTTTCCTCCTTTACGGTTTGCGGACTTGAGAGGATTCGATTTCGCGTTATTTTTATTCTGATTTTGTTTTTCAAATTGTAAGGAAAACTTTCGGAGATTCTCCGCTGCGGAACTCAATTCTTCTTTTGGAAACGGAAACTCGAAAGGGTCCTTGATTCCTAAAATGGAAGAGAAGAGATAGTGGGAATTTTTCGAGTCTTCGTAGATCGAATCGGGATCGATATTGTTGAACCCGAGCATATAGAACGCGAATTTTTCGTTCTGCACGTTTCCCATCGCGACGATGGCTTCCGCTAGGAATTCCGCGGGCATCGTCGTAGAAAACGAACCGTCCTTTTGTCCTTCCGCAATCAAGTCCTTGAGGAACGCGACGTCGCGTTTGAAGATTTCCTTTTCGAGTTTCGCTTTTAGAGTCTGATTTTCGGGTAAATAAATCGCTTTGAGAAAAAAGAAAACCATCTCCGGATTCTTGTTCACCCAATCGAAATGAAGTTCGTGAATAATTTTAAGTTTATCTAATGTGTTTTTCGGATTTCGGCCGTTGACATCCGAGAGCAATTGCGCGGTGAGTTCGTCGCTCATGAATTTGATCAATTCCATGAGGAGTTCTTCCTTGGAATTGAAATGATGATAAAAAGTTCCTTTGGCGATTCCGAGTTCGTCGATGATGTCGTGAACGGAGGTGCTGTCGTAGCCTTTCGTGAAGAAGAAGCCGCGCGCGCATTGTAGGATGTCGTCCCTGCGTTCCTTTCCCTTTTGTTTGTTTTGCGCGAACTTTTCCATGGATAAAAACCGACCGACGGTCGGTCTATTTTCTGGGAGTGGGAACGCGGCGGTCAACCAAAAATTTTAGGGAAGAATGGGGGAACTCCGGGAATTTGGACCGGGACTTCTCCGTTGGAGCAAGAAATGTGGGAACTCATACGATCTTCGAAAGGGAAATCGCGGAGTTAGTCGGGTTTTTTAGCAAAAATGTAGGAACTCCAACCTTCGAATGTTCTTAAGAAAGAGTTTCCCCATTCTCAACATCTTGGGCCGGAATCAAACTCAGCGACTTTACATAGAATGTAGGAACTCCTTCGTTTAAGAACGGAGAAACTCCTCAATTTCCCGGAGTAATAACGAATATCCTTCCCCGGAAACCCCGCTCCAAGCGGAGCGAAGCATTGCGATTTGGTTCGGGCGCTGCCCCTTTTCGCCTCCGAATCCGACCCGTCCCAATTCTCCCGCAAATGGAATTCCGTATTTTTCTTCGCAGAGTCGGGCCAGGGAAGAATGAACCGAGCTGATCGAATAACAACAAACCTTCTTTTCCAAAAACACCGCCTCGAAAAGCGACTGACCGAAATAACCGACAAAACCGGAAGAGCCGGCCAAAAGATTTTGAAACTGGAACTTGGAAACACGGGGAAGAAAACGGATCGAATCCGAATGCGAGGCCGTTCCTCCGACACGAATCACTGGGGGAGAATTTTGAGTCCCCGTGAAAGGGGGATTGCGGTCGTTTGAATCGGCACGGACCGCGGAAGGAGAATTGCGCAAATCCTCGAAAGCGGCCAAACGCAGGAGAAACAAATCCAATTCTTTCGTGAAAGCCGGATCCAAATTTCCCGCATAACAAAAAATATACGGATTTGCGGCGCATGCCGCACCGAATAAGGCCGGAGGAATCAGGATCTGATCCAAGGAAAAACGATCCGCGATCTCTGGATGAGGCAATAGATCGTAGTGTTTGTGTTTTCCCCGATCCGGACCGAAATGATCCAAAAGGAATACTTTTGTTTTTGAATATTCAGGAATTGGAATGTCTCTGGAGTCGACGATGAGTAGACCCACCGCGCCGTCCTTCGGAAGTTCCCGAAGCCAGACCGTCTCGTATGAGGCCGCGGACAAAAGGGAGAATAGGATTCTCGACCGTTCAAAATGACCGCTCCCGAATTCTTTCGGATCGCCCGCGAATACTCCGATTCGAATTTTTTTCGTTTCCACAGAGGATGACAAGGGGGGTTGAAACCGAATCTGTTCCACGTCCTTGTTTCCGGAAAAGATATCCGGGTTCTTTTCGTAAAGTTCCAAACATTCCCTTGCGCCGAACAGAGGATTCGTTTCGTTCAAAGAATCGAAGATGAGAGCCGTCGTTTCAAAATCCTTCGGTTCGTCGATCGTAAGACGAAACATCGGAAGAAGTTCTTTTTCCGATTCGGTCAAAAGGGAGGAAAGTTTTGAAATTCGGAATCGATCCGGATTCTCCTTAATATGAAGACTCACGTGTTCCCGATGTCTTTCTTCCAAAACGTCAGGCGTCCATTCGAGAGCCTTTCGGGAAAAGATTTCTCCGCCCATTCCCAGAGGAAGGCCGGCGACGTATGAGAGATCCGTATTCGAAAATTGGAATGTTTGCAGAAGCTGATCCAAGTGAAGCGTATCGTAAAACGGATTGTCTCCGGTTAAACGAAGGATATGATCCGCTTGATAACGTTCGGCCGCGGAGATATAACGTTGACGAACGTCGTATAAATCTCCGGTAAAAAAACGGTAATTCCTCGATTGCAGGAACGAACGCAATTCTTCATCCCCGTCGGGGATCAAATATACGATTTGTTCTTCGGGTAGAACCGCCGAAATCCTTTCCTGAATCCGATCAAGGAGGGTCTTTTCCGTTCCGGGAGGAAATTCTTTGAGAACCTTTCCGGGAAGTCTTGTCGAACCGGTTCGAGCTTGGATGAACGCGTAGATCTTATGCGTTGAACGTATACCACTCATCGCAACTCAAACAGGGCGCGCCCGTGGTTTCGTGGTTTCCGTTCAGCGAGTTTGCGAACGAAGGCAGGCCCTTTTGCCAGATCTGCATTAGATTTTCTTTATGTAGATTTCCGAGTTCCTTTGCGGGGATCTGTTTGCATACGGAAACGGTTCCCTGAGAGTTCACGTAAAGATCGCGGTTGAGATGCCAGCAGAATTCCCGTTGGATCGGAGTCAGATCGGTGACCCTTTTTTCGGGCATCAATCCCGCATAACGATTGTATTTCTGAAGTACGACTCCGTAACCCCGTTTTTCGGTTTCATCCACCCAGATTTCCACTTCTTCTTCCGCTTCCTGAATTTTTAAGAACTGAAGATAGATCCGGTTTTTGGGAAATACGGATTCGAGTTTGTCGAGATTGGAAAGAACTTTGTTTAAGGACTTTTTGCCGTAAAGACGTTCGTATTTATCCGCGTTTTTGGTCGTAAGATTGACGATCCAAGTGATTTTTTCCTTTTGTTCGGGAGCAAGAGTATTCAAAAAGTTGAATGTGTTTTCGAAATCCGTATAAAGCGCGGTTTCGACGATCAGTTCCTGCAACAGATGCGACGAAGCACCGAGAACCGCCTCGATCAATTTCGGAAACTCCGGATGCAAAAGTGGTTCTCCGAGTCCGCCGAAACAAACGCTGTATTCGTTGGAAAAAGATTCTTCCTGTTGTTTTACGAGATTCTCCAGAAAAGAGGGAGAAAGGAACGTTCCGTCCTGATCGTTCGACCCGAATTGTCTCGGACAAAAAGTACAGCTCAGTTCGCAGCCTCGATAGACTTCTAGTTCCAGATACGAAGGGCCGGTTCTGAAAACTTCGGGATGTTCCTGAATCCAAGGTTGGATTTCGGAATAACTCCATTCTTCCTTCTCTTTTAAAAAACCGCGGACTAAGTTGAGAGAGCGTCTGTTTTTTAAGGAGAAGTCGAGGCGGTATTGTCTGAGGTCCGGAGCGTGATAAAAAATCTCCACATCATAGTGATTGATGTTTTTGCCGAGATATTCCTGGGCCGTCGTCTTGGTCGCATCGGGGATTCCGTTCGTAAATTCTCTGGACACGATGGTCGGCACGATTCCCGCCGGAAGATTTTCGCTGTAAGAATACTGAGAAAGATAACGGTCGTGTCTTTCGTAGATTTCCCGGCTCAGGTTGGTGTCCAAACAGGGAAACAATCCCGTAAAATAAAAAAACGAAGCGTCGTCCCAGTCGGGATCTCCGGTTCTGGAATCGGGAAGGGCGGACGCGATTTTTTTTAGGAATACAATCTCGGAAGATTCTTCCAAAATTTGAATATTCAAAGAATTGAATTTAGATTTCGTTTCAGGGAAGGGCCATGAATTGAAAAAAACGGCGGAGTTCGGAAGCACCGAGGCCAATTTATCGAGCGAAAGACGGAGCAGATTCTCCCTTTCGTCCGCGGAAAGGGATCGGAGCAGATCGAACGTTTCCGGATTGAAAAATACGGCTGAATGGGAAATCGGAAATTTCATGGCTCGGATTTAGTATCGGTCGAAGTTCGAAAAATCGTAATACGCAAAATCAATCCAGGTGGAAAGTCTCTTCGCGGAGAGGAATCTTATTTTCCTTTCTGTATGCGTCGTCGAAGATTTGGATCGGAAGTTCCGCTCTCGTTTCTTTCAGCCATTTGTGAAAGGTGTCTTCTTCCTTATCGCGATACAGAATGTTTTGAATTCCGCCGCGCAGGTTTTCCATCGGAGTCGGTCTTTTCCCTTCGATTTTCAAAACGCAGTATCGTTTTCTTTCGTCGCGGAACACTTCGGAAACTCCTCCGTTGGGAAGAGGGGCCGCGATCGAAGCGGTGACCTTGCTGTATTTGTAAAGATCAAAGGAAGAAATCCATTCGACCAAACCTCTTCTCGCGCGAAGAGTCGGATCGTTTCTCGGAGATCCCGCAATCAACGCGAAAGAGGAAGGATCGGAGATGACGGACTTTCTGATTTCGGAAACTTCTTTATAAAGTCTGTTTTCTTCTTGGACCGAGTCGTTGTCGGGTGCGACCGAAATGATTCTGTAGCGGATTTCAAAGCCGACCTTGTCTTTGTTTTGATTGTACCAGTTTCTGATTTCGCTTTCGCTCGGAGGAGGAACGGCGACTTTTAACTGGAGAAGTTGTCCTTTTTTGATTTGATACGGAAGCTCCGTAACCCAGAGTTCGAAAGGCATTCCGGAAGAACTTTCCATCGCCTTTTCGAATTGTTTGCGGTTCGCCACTCCCATCACTTCCATTCGTTTTTCGATTTCGGATTCGACTCTTTGTTCGTTTACCTGAACGGATTCTTCTTCCGCGATCACGTCCACGATGGCTCGGTCGATGAGAAAATCGATGACTCTGGTTCTAAGAGATTTGCGGTAGTCTTCGTGTTTTAAGTGTTTTTGAAGGCGATTGTATTTTTCCGTCGCGTCGTCGAGATCCAACTCGGAGATCGAAACGGTTCCCACGGTGGCGATGACTCGGTTCAGAGATTCCGCGGGTTGGACCGGTTTTTGCAGAAACAGGAATCCAAACATCCCTGCAAAGAAGAAAGTTTTTGCGTATGTTTGTCGTTTCATAACGGCTCCAAGGGTAAGAATGCCTTTGATCTGTAAGATCCCCGGCAAGATCCCTTGGTTCAACCGTTTTTCTTTGATTTTAATTGGTTCGGAACTTTCCTACCAATTGCCCTAAGTTTTCGGCTTGTCCGTGCATGTTTCCGGAGAATGAGGTGAGATCGTCCGCACCCGCAGCGATTTCCTGAGTTCCGTCGGAGATGCTCACGATCGTTTTCGTGATCTCGTCGGTTGCCCGCTTTTGTTCGAGGACTGCTTCTTCGATCTGCAAGCTGAATGTCATGAGTTCGTTCGCGCTCTGCGAGATTTC